>PFAC01000036.1:0-80820 GCA_002773835.1 Chlamydiae bacterium CG10_big_fil_rev_8_21_14_0_10_35_9
CTACCGCTTCTTGTAAGGCATCATCTAATGTTTCAGGAGAAAAAGCAGGCCCGAAACTTAAAACTCTACTATCTTCTCGGCAAGTAGCTCCAATGGCCAATCCTAAAAATTGTTTAACGTTGTCTCCTGGATAAGTTTTACCTATGCTAAAACCAGCCTTAAATTGTGGATATCCATAAAACTGCACGCCAATAAAATCCAGCCATTCTTTAGGATTCCAGTCATCAACTTGGAATTCCTCGCTTGCGAGAAAAGGTACTTCGAATTTAAATTTTCCAGTCTTAAAGAAGTTATAAATGCATTTGTGGTAAATTCTTGAAATAGAATCGCAAATATATTTTTCTAAAGGATTATCAGGATTAATAGGGGCAAACTTTAACCATTGATGGGTAATCCCGATTTTCTTACCTGGGTGAGCTTGTTTAGCTTTTTTGTATATTTTGCAGTGAGTAATTAAAAGATTTCGGATTACTTTTCCAGCTGTGGCAAAATCACCTGTGACTCCAGGAGGATATACTCCCCTTACAAAACTTTGTGTGGCATAAACACCGGGTTCATTGAAAGTCATCCAATGATCCACTTCGTTAAATTCATCAATCATGCGTAAGCAGTAATTTTCAAAGGCCTCTAGCTTTGTGGGATCTGTAAACCCAGGAGAGTCTTCCGTCTCAACAAAGTGGTGTAAAGTAACCCAAGGAGTGATGCCAGCATCAATCAATCTTTGTATGAGAGTATGGTGTTTTTGAATAGTCTCATCATTAAAGACTCCTGGAGAGGTTTCAATAATGGATCTTTCAAGAGAAAAGCGGTAAGCATTCACATTCATCTCTCTTAAGATTCGTACAAATTCATCCGGTCTATCTAAGTAATCGATAAAAAATGTTGCAAAATGACGTTCATTTTCTACCTTTATATGCTTAGTTGTTAACCAATTTTCATTCTTTGTGGAATTCCAGTTACTGCGACCGGGTTTGTTAGAATATTTGGTGCCATATCCACAACTTTGAAAAAGAGAGTCTGAGGGCCCAAACTGATTAGGTAGAGCTTCAGCAACTTGATCTTCTGTTAATTCCGGGAAGTTAGGTGTTGGAGAAGATCTCCACCATGTTACCTTAGCTGCAAGGTACCCCAAATAGGCATAGGCAATTCTGATCGGAACAAAAAATGCTCTAGGGGCCAGTAAAAAAAGATTTTTTGCATAGTAGGCAACTTTGTCAAGAGTCTTATGGGCAGCATAAGTAAGGGTAGTTCCATCTTTACTTAATGTAGCTGGGTTGCCATAAGGTACAAAGCTATTTTCTAATCTCAAACTTTCTAAAAGTGTACTCATTTTTTAATTCCTTTAATTAGTAATTTTTCCTATTAAACAGCGGTGGTCAGAAGAATAATCTGCTGTCATTTGATGAATATCAAACGCAGGTAAAATATCGACTATAACTTCGCTGTTACTATTTTTTTCTATAAGGATATGATCTATTGTATAACCGTCTTCTAAAGAGACTTTTTCTCCACCATAAACTTTTTTTATGGGAAAAGAACTTGGTTGATCCAATTTAGGATCAAAATCCTTAATTAGGAACGAATAGTATATGCAGTAATCTAAAAATATTCTATTTAAAAAATGGAGATGTTCCTATATCTAGATAATTACTAATTTAAAAAAGGTTAGCTATGACTAAAATTATGTTTAAAAATAATCCTATTAACACAAGTGGGAACCTTCCTCAAAAAGGAGATACAGCTCCTAACTTCTTACTTATCAATAAAGATTTGAAAGAAGTTACTTTAGATCACTTCAAAGGAAAGAAAAAGATCCTTTCTATCAATCCAAGCTTAGATACCTCTGTTTGCCAAGAGACAACAAAACATTTTAATGAATTTGCAAAAAAGCATCCTGAAATTTCTATTTTAGTGATAACTAAAGACCTTCCTTTTGCGCAGAAAAGATTTTGTTCTGCAGAAAATTTAAAAAATGTAATAACTCTTTCTGTTATGCGCTCGAACGACTTTTTAAAAGATTATGGCGTATATCTTGAAGATGGTCCTCTCCAAGGACTTGCTGCTAGGGCTGTTCTTGTTTTAGATGAAAATCATAGAGTTATTTTTTCGAAATTAGTAGAAGAGATCACCAATGAGCCTGACTTTGATGAGATAGAAAGGCATTTAAATGATTGACTCTACCTGTTTTTGTTTAAAGAGTTTAACAACAGTAAATAGCCAAGCAATGAAAATAACAATCAATCCTATATTTACAATTGGCATGATCTTGGCAAAGGCCATCCCCTGTAAGATAAAGATGAAAAAAGAAGCAAAAGATCTTGCTGTTCTATAGGCAAATATATCAATGACAGCTTTGGCTTTAAATTTCTCATCTGTACTTAAGGGTACGTAAAGCATCTCTCTGGAAATTCCAAAAAGAGAATGGTCAACTGACTTGATAGCTACTAAGGAAAATGAAATCATTGCAAAAGTTGGAAATAAGAAAAAAGTTACCGTATTTAACAATAACAGCATTGGAACTAATAGATGGTTTCTTTTTAGACCTATTAAATGGATTAGCATATAACCGCCAAAAAACTGAAAGCATGAGGTTATAATATTAGTAAGTCCAAAGAGTCTTCCGCAGTATTGGGTTCTTAAGTCTTTTCCGGAAATATTTAACTCAAGATATTGGTTAAATTGATAGTCAGTCAAAGAAATAGCCAACTGCATAAAAATAACCAAGCTTAAAATTCCTACTAAATATTTGGACTTTTTTACAGATTGAAAAAGTTCTTTAGTGGAAATATTTTTAAAAGGTTTTTCTATAAGATCAGGTTCATGCTGAAAAGAGCTTTTAAGATAGGCCTTCCAATAAAAAAAAGCTGCTAGAAGATAAATGGGGGCTGAAAAGAAAAAGAGTTTTTCTGCCCCTAGGCCAACAGATAGGAAGCTGGGAATGGTACTACCGAAAATAGAGCCTATACCTCCCATCCCAAAAATGATTCCATAGATATATTTAGCTCTTTCTTTAGGTATGGTTGCGTGGATGAGCGACCACATTTGCTTAAACATGAAAAGGATATAAATATCTTTCAAAATGAACTGAATAAAAATTAAATAAGGAACCCTAACGACCAGCAAACCAGTTAGAAAATTTAAAGAAATTATTGAGAAGGTAAAAGTCAAAAACATCTTTAAACAACCTAATTTAGATAAAAATCGGTTGTAGGTATGAATAAAAAATAAATTTACAGGCACGGTACAAAGCCAAACAAGAGGAAAGAGCCTGGTTGAGAGGTTAGTGATGAAAATACCATTACTGGCAGGCCTCGTAATACTGTACTCTAAGGAGATCAAAAAACCTAAGGCCATCATACAGAAGATGAAAATCTTTTCTTTAGAGGTAAATTTGCTAAACTCTCCTTTTATAGCCGTAAATCTTTTAAACATAATAATCCAATCTCATATTAATAATAAGTATTTTGGTAGCATCCACTATTTATAGCAAATAATAAAAGATTACGATGAAAAAATATAAAATTTAATAAAAATATAATTTTCTGAATAACAGAGGTTGGCTTTGAACCCTCCTTCCTAGGAAAAGCCAGGCTCAGGTATTATAAAAGAAAAATCTTGATAGAAACTATGCTAGAAAATTTTTTGAAGCAATTATATTTATATAATTTTGTAGTCAAAATAGGATTTTTGTTTAATGTTTTTCTAACATTTTAACAAATATCATGACTGTTAATAGTTACCAAAACACTATCCAGCTGCCTCCAGATCTTGTTTCTATAGTCTTCTGTTATTTAAATGTAGCAGAGCAGGCTATTGTGCGAAGGGTATCTTCAATATGGAATGAAGTGCCTCAATCAAATTTAGGGAAATTTGCCCAAATAAACTCCATAGCAATTCTTTCTATATATGCACTACAAATATTAAACCAACATAGCTCAAATCACTTAGTAAAAGTTCAAACAGCAATTCAAAATACAAGTGCATTCTTATTTCCAATAGTTGATAGATTTAATCAACAGCTAGACCCCTCGGATAAAATACTTAGCAAGTATTTAAGCAAGGTTCTTAAAGTAAAGCATATAAGTGATCCGCTTGATATGATTGCTTTTTTGAGGAGTTTTTCCTTAAAAGCTAGGCAAACCATTCAATCTTTGGATTTTTCATCTCATTCAATTACAGACCTTCAGGTTTGTCACCTTTTATGGTATTGCCCCAAAGTGAGTTCATTAAATCTTTCTATGACTCGTATTATTGGAAATGGATTTGCTAATGTTTTTGAAAATAGGTGCTTAAAAAAACTTAATTTATCCTGGTGTGAAAATTTACATGAAGACACGATTCAAGCATTTTTCACTCAAATTGTTGCTCTTGAAAAGCTTGATCTTTCGCATACATATTTAACAAAAGTTTGTCTTCCGAAACCGAATCTTTTGAGAACTCTTTATTTAAATAGCTGCAAAAATCTTCCTGAGAAAGCTCTTTTAGAATTGCTTTCTCAAACCTCATTATTGGAAGAACTTAGTTTGTCTCAAACTCATATAAGTAAGTTGCCTCTGCCAAGCCCGAATTTATTAAAAAAGCTTGACCTGAGCCAGTGTCCCCTAAATGAGGAAGCTATTCAAGAATGTTTCCTGCAGGCTTTTGCCATAGAAGAACTAGATCTGTCATGTACCTATATTACAAGAATAATACTGCCTAACCCTCACCTACTTAAAAAATTGAATTTAAGCGGTTGCCAAAATCTTGATATGGATGCTCTTGCTGAGTTGCTTTCACAGACCTCTTCTTTAGAAGAGCTAGACCTGTCATATACAGATGTAATAAGGTTACCCCTTAAAAATCCAGGTTCCTTAAAAAAACTAAATTTAAGCGGCTGCAAATTCCTTGAAGAAGAGGCTTTTTTAGAATTGCTTTCTAAAGCTACCTCATTAAAAGGCTTAGACTTACTTCATTCAAACATATTAGAAAAAAACTTTCAGTCGATTAATTTATTTCAAAATCCAAAACTTCTCTTGTCTATTTAAAGTACTTGTAATCAATGCAAAGATTTAGTTTGCTGTTTGGGCTTTAAAAAAGGTAAGAATTATGACTACAATGCTAACTAACCGTCAAATGATCATTAACCCTCATGACATAGCCAATCAAACTCGCAGTATTTTCTCTATATTTTCAAGTTATTTAAGTGTAAAAGAGCAAGCTATTATTCAAAGAGTATCTTCAAAGTGGAATGCAATTTTTCACTCAGATGAATTGATATTTACAAGAGTTCAATCCATAGCAATTACTGATGAAATCTCCATAGAGGCTTTATGTGAAAATAGTTGCCAGTTACCAACTATTACAAAAATATTCCATGAAATGACCGACCCATCTGGGAAAATTTTAACAACTTATGTCAATCGGATGCTTCGAGCCTTTCTCGATCAAAAACCTGAAAATATTAGAAGTTTTCTAGAAAAGCTTTCTGATAAAGTTAAAGCTGCTGTTGAATTTTTAAATCTATCACATGTTCCAACTACTGAAGAGGCTTTAGCAATCACTTTAAATAGCTTTCCCAATGTTGAAACGTTAGATTTTACTGAATCGACCTTCAATGGAAATGCTTTAATGAGCGCAAGTCTTGCATTAAAAAATATTACCATGAATAGTTGCCAGCATATTACCAATGCTGCCCTAAAAGCATTTTTTGAAAAAAATAAAAACCTGGAGACTCTCAGTCTCTCAGGGGCAAAGTTTATCACAGGAGCAGCTTTCGAAAACTTTGATCTCCCTGATTTGAAAGAACTTGACCTGGCTGGTTGCGAAGGAATTGAGGAAGAAGCCCTCAGAGATCTACTTGGTAAAACTAAAAAACTAGAGAGGCTTAATCTAAGTAATTTAAGTATAACAGGGCTTGCCTTTCAAAACTTTGACGCTTCTAACTTGAAAGAGCTGAACCTATCTGATTGTGATGAAATTGAGGAAGAGGCCCTTAGAGAACTACTCAGCAAAGCTAAAAAGTTAGAAAGACTTAATTTCAGTAATTTAAGTATAACAGGACTTGCCTTTCAAGATTTTGACGCTTCTAACTTGAAAGAGCTGGACCTATCTGAGTGTGATGAAATTGAGGAAGAAGCTCTCAGAGATCTACTTAGCAAAGCTAAAAAACTAGAGAGACTTAAACTTCATGATACAAATATAACAGGAGCTGCCTTTCAAGGTTTTGAAGCTTCTAACTTGAAACACCTTGAACTATCTGAGTGTCGTGAAATTGTAGAAGAAGCTCTTAAAAAGTTACTTAGCAGAGTTAAAAGATTAGAGAGGCTTGACCTTGCTTTCACACCTATAACAGGTATTGCATTTCAAGGTTTTGATCCCTCCTATTTGAAAGAACTTGACTTATCAGACTGTAACATTCTTGAAGAGGAGTTTCTTGAGATGTTGCTTAGCAAAACAACACAGCTAGAAGAGCTTGATCTTTTACAAGTAGGTCTAGTGGGTGAAGCATTTCAAGATTTTGATGCTTCTAGCTTGAAAAAGCTCGACTTGTCACATTGCGAAGATATTGAAGAAGAGTTTCTCGAAGAGCTATTTAGCAAGACAACGCAACTAGAGGAGCTTGTACTCGCTGATAATACAGTAATAGAAGGAGAAGCTTTTCAAAATTTTAATCCCTCCTATTTGAAAAAACTTGATTTATCAGGATGTATAGAACTCAATGAAGACCTTTTACAGGACTTTTTTAATAAGGCTAAATCATTGTTGTCTATTAACTTTACCTCTACAAACATAACGGGGAAAGCATTTCAAAATTTTGATCCCTCTAACCTGAAATTTCTTTTTTTAGGGGGCTGTTATAACCTAGATAAAGGAGTTATTGAAGTATTTATCAGCAAAATAAAAGAGCCAAAAACACTGGTGATAAGTGGCTCTTTTGAAATTTCTATAAATAATTAGCTTTGATTTATTTGTTTTGCTTGGCACTATGCGCCAAGCAAATTGTTAACACAGTATTTTAGTTTACTCTTTGAGCTTAGAAAAAATGGTAAAAATTTATGCCTACAATTACCCCAATAGCTGTTCATCATCAAGTATTAGTAAACCCTTGTGATATAACAAGCTATGCTCGTGACATTTTTCCTATATTCACAAGTTTTTTAAGTCCACAAGAACAAGCCATTGCCCAAAGAGTATCTTCAGCATGGAAAAAAGCGCTTTTTTCCCAAGAATCTATTTTTCCTCGAGTTCAGTCTATTCTTTTTTCTGATGAAAATGTAGTGGCCAGGTTATGCGAAAATATACATAGTTTTCCTAAAGTTACAAGAAAGTTCCATGCAATATTAGATCCATCAAGCGATACATTATCTGACTATGTAAGTATGGTTCTACAGGTTCTTATTATTCAAAAACCTCATAATATTATTGATTTTTTAGAAACCATTTCCCAGGAAGCTAGGGATGCAGTTCAATATTTAGATTTTTTAGGTATTCCAATTTTAAGTGAGTACTTCTCTGCCATATTAACTTCTTTTCGTAATATAGAAATTATAAACTTAGTTGACTGCTCCACAGATGGGAATGCCTTGACAATGATAAGAAGTAATAATAAGTTAAAGAAAGTTTATTTAGATGGTTGCGTGGACATCCAAAATGTAGCTTTAAATATATTTCTTAGCAAAACTAAAGAACTGGAAATTCTAAATCTTTCAAAAACTTGTGTAGCTGGATTGGCATTTCAGAGCTTTTCTCCTTTCCATTTGAAAGTACTAGATTTATCCGAATGTTGCCACCTAGATGATTCAGGTCTTGCGCCTCTTCTTTTGCAAGCAAAGCAAATAGAGGAGCTTAACCTTTCTGAAACAGAAATAACTGGAGAAGCATTTCAAAGCTTTGACTCCTCTAATTTAAAAATTCTTGTTTTAAATGCTTGTATTCATCTGGAGCAAAGGTTTTTAAAATGTTTACTCAGTCAAGCAAGACAGCTGGAAAAACTTGACCTTTCTTACACAAGGACAATCGGAGAATCTTTCGAAGGTTTTAATCCTTCCAATTTAAAAATGTTAAGTTTAATCCAATGTAATGATTTTGAGGATTGGGCTCTTAAGTTACTTCTCTCGCGGGCAAAACAGTTAGAAGAGCTTACCCTTTCTTATACAGGGTTTACTGGAGAAGAATTAGAAGATTTTGAGGCCCTTAATTTGAAGAGACTAGACTGTTTTAGCTGTACAAATCTTGAAGATGAATTTCTTAAACGACTTTTAAGTAAAGCCAAAAACCTGGAAGCCCTTAATCTCTACAATACACCAATAACAGCAAAAGCTTTTCAAGGTATAGAATTGCCTAACTTGAAAGAAATCATCGTAAGAGAGGTGGGAAAGCTTAGTTTAACATTTTTTAAAGATGTGAAAAGTCTGGTAGAAAACTTTTTAATAAACAGTGCTTAACCTTAGCTTAAATCACACTTTTTTGTATTCCAGTCTTCTAAAATACTCATAATAAGCATCTCATATTCTGGAGCAATATAAAGCCAAGTATTTTCACTTGTCGGAATTTGAAATAATAGCTCTGATGCTTCTGAAGCCTGCTGAATATTTAAATGTCTTCGAGCAACCGGGAACGATAATGACTGTTTATTATAAGTCGGTTTTTGCATTTCCCATGTCATTTTGTCTTTAGAAATTTTGTGCTCTTTTCGCAGTGCTTCTAGCTCTTCAATGCTAATAAAAGAAGGTATTAAAAAAGCTTTAAATCTTTCTTTTCTATAAATAATTCGTTTAGCATCTTCGTGTCCGGGATATTTTTTTTCTAAAGCAGCTTTTTTCATGCTTGCAATTACTTCTATATCGCTTAGGTTTAAAAACCTATCAAGTGAAGTAAAGTCCTCTTGAGCAAAAGCTTCCTTCATGAATCTTCGAAGATGAAAGTTATAAGCTTGCACAGATGAGTATTGGTAGACTCTTCTATGCATAAAATGCCTAGCTAAAAGGAGCGCTTCACAGGACTCTAGACCATTTTCATCAATTCCAAGCTCCAGTCCTTCATTTTTTATATCCTCAGAAGGCAGAATTCTAAGCATTTCAATGAGTTGGTGATAGTCAAAGAGGCCGTAAGCAACTCCTGTACTTTTTGCATCTCGGAGTAAATAATCAATTCTATCAGCGCCAAAGAAATCGCCTGTGATGATGTCAGAAACAAGCTTTTCCCAAGAAGAAAATGGAGTTTCAAAGTATTCTTTCCATTTTTTTTCTCCAATAGCGATTTTAGTAACATCCTGGATAAAAGCCCTCCCTTCTAACGAATAAATAGGCTTATCCTTAATTTTTTCCCAAAGAGACTCTAACTCCTTACTTTGAATAATTTTAGCTGTGATTTCTTCATGTCCTTTTTCTAAAAGGTCCTTTTCAGCTACATGGGAAAACGGCAAGTGCCCTAAGTCATGGCATAAAGCTGCCATTCTTAAAACTCTTCTCCAATAAACATATTCTATCGATCCTTTTCTAGGAACTAGATGAAAAACATCAGGTCTAACTGTTTTACATAGCTTATCAAATATTCTGGTAGATAGCTCCATAACTCCTAAAGAGTGCTCAAATCGGGTATGAGTAGCTCCTGGATAGACCATAAAAGCTATTCCAAGCTGGTGGATATAATGGAGTCTTTGAAAAAAAAGAGAGTCAATCAACTGTTTTTCAAATTCATCAAAACGGATAAATCCATGAATGGAATCATAAATTTTTTTTTCTGAAAATAAAAAATCCTTAACCATGATATCGCATCTTTTTGCTTCTTATATATTATAACAAATGAAATGAAAAGAGTTTAGTCCTGAGTTAATGCTGGCGCGTATGGCTTTCATATATATAAGAAGGAGCAACTTCTATAAATTCAGCTTTTCTCTGAAGTTCTTTGATATTGCGAGCACCTCCATATGTCATACCGCTGCGAATTCCTCCTAAAAGGGTCTCAATGACTTCTTTAGCACTTCCAGTAACTGGCGCCCAAAAGTCAATTCCTTCAGCGACTGTTTTTTCTTTTAGCCCACCATAAAACTCTGTTTGAAAATCTTCACTAGCCTGCCCCCTATACTTGGCTTCAAAACCTGAAGGTATTTTCTCGTTTTCTCTTTTAGTTGCCGCACTTTCATGTGTTAGGGCAAATAGTTTTCCGATCATGACCGTGCTAGCACCTGCAGCTAAAGCTAAAACGACATCTCTAGATGTTCTTATCCCTCCATCTGCTATGAGAGGCACTCTTAATTTACCTGCAATGTGAGCACATTCAGCTATTGCAGTGAATTGCGGAACTCCAAATCCAGTAACTATCCTTGTCGTGCAAGCAGCGCCGGGGCCTATACCTACCTTTACTGCATCAGCTCCTGCATTTACAAGGTCATGATAAGCCATGGGAGTACAGACATTACCAGCAATTACCTGGATATCAGGATGAGTTTTTTTAATTTCTTCAATATGTTTGAACATTCTATCCGAGTGGCCATGTGCTACATCGATACAAACACCTTTAGGACCTAGATCTAATAGTTTTCTAAGTTCTTTTAAATCTTGGATACCACAAGAAATATAGGTGTTTTCTTTAAATTCATTGACCCACTTTAGCTGGTCTTCCTTCGAAGTAAATCGGTGAAAAATTGGAATAGAGCCATAAGATAATAGAATTTCAGCTAAAGGTTCATTAATGACTGTATCCATATTGGATGCGAGTATAGGTATTTTAATCTTATGATTTTTGGTAAGCCAACTGTCTAGCATAGGCTCTGTTCTCGAAGGAATATTATTAAATTGAGGGATTAAAGCTACGTCGTCAAATGTATAACCGCGTTTCATGGACAACCTCTTAAAGTATTAATTTTAACTATTACAGGAACTCTTATTTTCTTAAATAATTGAATATAGATATAGTATTTAACATGATTTCTATAGTAATGCTTTTCAAAAATAATCAAGAATATATTGCAGATACTCTTGAAAAACTCAAAGCTTTTAATGAAGTAGTCTTAATTGACACTGGATCGAGCGATGAAACTGCTGCAATTGCCCAAACTTTTAGCAATGTAAAAATTTATAAAAGACAGCTGGAAGGATTTGGGTCGCTGAGAAATGAAGGAGCAGCTCTTGCCTCCAATGACTGGATATTAGCATTAGACACTGATGAGGTGCTTTCCGATGAGCTGATAGAGGAACTGATGAGAATTCCTTTTACCAATAATGCTGTCTATGAAATACCATTTAAAAATTATTACAAAGGTAAATGGATTAAAGCATGTGGTTGGTATCCGGAATCCCATGTGAGATTGTACAACAAACGATATACGAGTTTTTCTTCAGATGATGTGCATGAGAAGGTTCTCATAAAAAACTTACAAAAAGTTCCTTTGAATAACTTTATTCGCCATACCTCTTATAGAAAAATTCAAGATTTTTTAGTAAAAATGGATCGTTACTCTACACTTTTTGCCAAACAAAATGTAGGTAAGAAAAAATCTTCTTTAGCGAAAGCTATTTTTCATGCTCTTTTTTCTTTTTTTAAAAGTTATTTTTTAAAAAAAGGCTTCATAATGGGAAAAGAGGGTTTTATTATTTCTACCTACAATGCCAATACTGCTTTTTATAAATACTTGAAACTAGCTGAAGCCAATAGAAAAGACAGATGTTGCTAACTTTTTTATATCACCAAGTAGGCCTAGGTAAATACACCAACACTTTAAGTCTTTTAGACAAGCAATTTAGTTATTTGTCTCAAAACTTTCCTATTGTTGTTCCTGGGGACCTATTGATGCCTTTTTCTACTAGTATCTGTCTTACTTTTGATGATGCTACCGAAGATTTTTACCATGAGGTTTTTCCCCTTTTAAAAAAATATCAAATCAAAGCCCTTCTTGCAGTGCCTGTTTCGCTAGTAGAAACACCTAATTACTGCAGCTGGCAAATGCTGCGGGAAGTCTCTCAAAGCAGACTTGTAAAAATTGCATCTCACTCTATGAGTCATGCTGTTCTTACAAATCCTGAAGTCGATTATTGCTTTGAATTAACCGCATCTAAAAAAATCCTGGAAAATCAACTTCAGACAAAAGTTGATACTTTTGTTTATCCTTTTGGCAAGTTTAGTCAAAGTATTCATAAAGAAGCTAAAAAGCACTATCGCTATATAATGCGGATAGGCTCTTCCTGTAATTTTTCCTGGAATAATTTTCACCATTTACATTATCGAATTCCATCAGACAACTTAAGTCACTATTTAGAAAATTTAACCCTTTTAAAAAAAATAAAATACTTCTTTAATTTCTTAAAAAACACGATAAGACTTCGATGATCAAAATTGATGGATCGCAAAAGTCCGGCAGTGGAACTATTGTACGGTATGCAATAGGCCTTGCGAGTTTATTATCTAAAAATCTCCACCTAACAAATATTAGAGTTAAAAGAGAAAAAAAGGGATTACGACCGCAGCATCTCAAAGCAATTGAAGCATGTTGTGAGATGACTGGAGGATCTTTAGAAAAAGCAGAAGTAGGCAGTCTTGAAATTTTTTATCATCCCGGAAAAACTATCAAAGGGGGAAGGTTCAAGTGGGATATAGGGACAGCAGGATCAGCGACCATGCTAGCTCAAACAGTTTTGCCGCTTGCAGCTTTTGCTGAAAAGTCTTCTCAGATTGAAATCATAGGTGGTCTTTTTCAAGATTTTGCTCCTGCTGCCTTTCACTTGGAACATGTTGTTTTCCCCCTTTATCGAAAAATGGGTCTTAACGTCCATTTAGAGATAGTAAGACCAGGATATGTGCCGCAAGGAGAAGGAATAATTCAAATGTATGTGGACCCAGTCAATGGTCCATTAACCCCTCTTACATTGCCTATACAGGGAAATATTGAGAAAATAGAAGGTATTTCTTTTTCTTCCCATTTAGAAGAGAACAAAGTAAGTGATAGAATGGCTGAAAGCTGCCTATCAGTTTTAAAAGAACAGGGATATAATGCTGATATCACATGTTATTACGATACAACAGCTAAGCAAAGAGGAGCAGTCCTTACAGTTTATGCAACAACAGATGCTCATTGCATAATAGGAGCTGACAAAGCAGGAAAATTGGGAAGATCATCGGAAAATATAGGGAAAACAGTTGCTAAAATGTTACTTAAAGACTTAGCAACTAGTGCTACTGTTGACAGACATACAGCAGATCAGCTTATTTTATATGCAGCTCTTGCCAAAGGAGAGAGTAAGTACCGTATTCCTTTTGTAACAGATCATGTCTCTACCAATCTATGGCTTGTAAAAAGCATGATCCAAACAAACTATTCTTTAACAGATAATTTATTAACAATAAAAGGGATAAATTATTAATTAAGCTCGGTATCTAGCTGTTTTCCTAGCTATTTTTTTTGGCTGCTTTACAAATTGCTTCCCTTTCTTGGTTCCTCGATTTTTAGCTCGGCTAGTCGCAGCCTTTTCTCCTGAAGTTAGCGATTCTCTTGCTTTTTTAGGAAGGTACCTGCTTTTTTTAGGTTTACCTACATATCCCCAATCTTCTTTTGTCCATTTATTTAAAGAAAAAGAGGTACTTTTCTTGCCTTTATACTTTCCTCCAGCTTCTTTATAGAGTTTAGCTGCTAGTTGAGCTTTTCTAGCAGACCATTGTCCTGGTTTGCCACCTTTATTAGAAGCTTGCACTTTATTTTTAATTTGCTGCCAAAGCTTTGTGTCCGTTTTGACGGCGATTTTCCTCATACTCCCCTCCCCTTATTATGTTCATTTTAAAGGAAATGCCTTTTAAGAAAAAAAAATTTTATATATCACTTCAAAAAAAGGCTTTTGTGTGCTTTATGAAGTGGTGGGAATTTCCTTTAGAAGAGATTTATCAAAAGTTGAAAACAGATCCTCAAAAAGGATTAAGAGAAAGCGAAATAAAAAAAAGGCTAAAAAAGCACGGAGCAAATCTTCTTCCTAAGAAAACCAAAACATCTATCTGGTCAATTTTGTTTCGACAGTTTGCAAGTGTCCTTATTGTCCTTCTTTTTGCTGCAGCAATTGTTGCTGCTATTTTAGGAGAGATAATTGATGCTGCGGCAATTTTAAGTATAGTTATCTTAAATGCTATTTTAGGATTTGTCCAAGAATACAAAGCAGAAAAATCTTTAGAAGCTCTACAAAAATTGACTGTTCCACTGGCTAAAGTACTTAGAGGTGGAGCAATACAAGAGATTTCTTCTGAGGAAATCGTTCCAGGAGATATTCTCTTATTAGAACAAGGAGATCATGTTTCTGCAGATGGTAGAGTTTTAGAATCTTCTCGCCTAGCGGTCAATGAAGCTGCCCTTACAGGAGAGTCTTTACCTTCTCAAAAAAATGCAGCTGTCATTGAGAAAAAAGAAGTTCCGATTGGTGATCGTTCCAATATGGTTTTCATGGGAACATCTGTCGTTTCTGGAAAAGCTAAAGTACTTATTACCGAAACGGGAAAAAGCGCTGAACTGGGGAAAATAGCCTCATACCTTCAAACCCAAAAAAAAGAAAAAACTCCCTTACAAAAAAGACTTAAGAAGTTAGGACATTTATTAATTTATATTTGCCTTGGCATTATTGCCGTAATTTTTACAGTTGGGTTGCTAAGAGGATATGCATTTATTGATATGGTGCTTATCTCTCTTTCTTTAGCCGTAGCTGCAGTTCCAGAAGGGTTGCCTGCTATCGTGACTGTTGCCTTAGCAATAGGCGTTCGATCTATGGCTAAAAGGCAGGCATTAATTCGACGTCTTTCATCAGTTGAGACTCTTGGTTGTGCGACTGTGATTTGTTCCGATAAAACAGGGACATTAACACAAAACAAGATGATTGTAAGGAAGATCTGGGCTGGAAATAAAGAATTTGAAGTTACAGGCGAGGGGTATGAGCCTAAAGGTGCGTTTTTATTAGATGGTAAGGAAATTCACTTAGAAGATCATCCAGAGCTCTTTATGAGCCTAAAAATAGCCACTCTTTGCAACAATGCCTATCTTGAAAAGAAGAAAAAGAAACACAGCATTATTGGAGACCCCACAGAAGGTGCCCTTCTAGTTGCTGCCGAAAAAGGGAGTTTAATCAAAGAAGATTTAGAAAAAAAACACCCTACAGTAGAAGAGCTTCCGTTTGATTCTGAAAGGAAAATGATGAGTATTTTAAGGAAGGCGAATACTGAAGCGGTTTTATTCGTAAAGGGAGCCCCTGATATTTTAATTGAAAAGTCGAAGGAATTATATCTAGATAAAGAAGTAGAGATCCTATCTTCGCAAAATAGAGAAAATCTATTATCAATCAACGAAGAATTGGCCAATCAAGGAATGAGGGTTATTGGTGTTGCCTATAAAAAAAATAGATTTAATTCCCCTATTAGCTATGAAGATGAAACAGACTTAGTGTTTGTTGGCCTTTTCGCTATGAGAGATCCACCAAGAAAAGAGGTGAAGAAATCTATTGATCTATGTCAATCAGCTGGCATACACACAGTTATGGTTACAGGTGATCACAAAGTGACAGCGATGTCCATAGCTAAAGAACTGAATTTAATGGAAGAAGGAAGTGTAGCTATTAGCGGCTCTGAACTTGAGGAAATGGATGACAAAGAGCTAAATAAAAAAATTAATCAAATTTCTGTTTTTGCTCGGATCAGCGCTGAACATAAGCTTCGTCTTATCAAATCCCTCAAAAAAAATGACCATGTAGTTGCTATGACAGGAGATGGAGTCAATGACTCTTTAGCTGTGAAAGAAGCAGACATTGGGATCTCTATGGGAATCACCGGCACAGATGTGACAAAAGAAGCATCGGACATGGTTATTTTAGATGATAACTTTGCTTCTATTCAAAATGCAGTGAAAGAAGGTCGAGGTATTTATGACAATATTCAAAAATTTATCGGTTATCTCTTATCAGCTAATTTTGCAGAAATCCTCATCATTTTTTTAGCAATGTTGTTATCTTTTAAAGACCTAAGCGGAAATGCTTTTGTGATTTTAGCACCTATTCAAATTTTGTGGCTTAATTTGATTACAGATGGATTTCCTGCCATGGCTATGGGAGTAGATCCAGTGGATAAAAGAGTTATGGAAAGGCCTCCTAGAAATCCTAGAGAGTCGATCATTCCCCTTTCTTATTTCATTGAATTGATTATCCTAAGTTCTTTTGCCACTATTGGCACGCTTGTTGCTGCGTATTTTGGTATACAAAATAGTCCAGAATTAGCTCAGACTATGGCTTTTACAACTTTAGTTATTTTAGAACTAGTTATAGCTCAAGTTATTCGGTCTTTATATTATGCAAGTCTCTTTTCTAATTATTGGTTCTTACTGTCCATTATAGGCTCATTTGTTATTCATTTACTAATATTGTATATTCCCCCTTTTCAAACCGTTTTTAAAACAGTGCCTTTGTATATCTATGATTGGACAATTATCGGTAGTATTACCATTGCAGTGGCTTTGATATCGAGCCTCTTTGTTTATATAATTCATAAAAAAAGGGCTAAGTCATGAAAAGAAAATCTCTCTGGCTGGCACTACTTCTTGCTTGCATTCCCTTAATAGAAGGAGTTTTCCAGCTTTTCCCCAGATGGATGATTCGCCAAACATCCTTTCAGCTTTTATCTCTAGGCAGTGCAATAGGCGCTGCAGGTTACATACTCTTCAGCCTTTCTATGATTTTTGCCGCAAAAGTTAAAAGAATGGAAAAAATTATAGGACCACTCGATCAAATTTATCACTACCACCATTATTTAGGGGTCACAGGAGGAGGAGCTATTATTTTACACCCTTTAATACTGGCATTTAAACAATATTGGAATGGTCATAGTTTTTGGGGATATTTATTTCCCTTTGAGCACAGAGTGTCGCTGATGCTGGGAAGTATTGCTTACTGGCTTTTTATTTTTATTTTACTGGTCACCCTTTTAAGAATTTTTCCTTATGACAAGTGGAAAATTATTCACAAAGGAATGTCAATTTCTTATTTATTAGCTTTCAGTCATTTCTTATCTGTCAACAGCAGGTTTTCCTATTTTATTGTTACACAAAGTATTTTGTATCTTTTATCTTTTGGGTCAATTTTAGCTATTTTTTATCAACAAATTTACTACCCGTTTTTTTTAAAAAGACAAAAGGCTGAAGTTGTTCGAATTGATAAATTAAGTAGTGAAATTATGGAAATTCACCTAAAAGTTGTAGGAAAAGGCTTTTCCTACAGGCCAGGTCAATTTGCTTTTTTTCGATTTTTTAAAGCTAACCTGACTAAAGAGACCCATCCATTTACCCTTTGTTCGCACCATGAAGAAAAACATCTTCGCATTCTTGTTAAAGATCTCGGCGACTTCACACACAAGCTGTACAAAAATTTGACAGAAGGAACAAAAGCAGACATAGAAGGGCCTTGGGGTACTTTTAACTATAAAAAAGGAGGCAAGCAACAAATCTGGATTGCGGGAGGCGTTGGAATTGCCCCTTTTTTATCATGGGCAAGAAGGATGCACATAGAAAAAGATACAACAAGGAAAGTCGATCTTTATTATTGTTTTCATGATAAGAAAGACCAGGTCTACTTAAAAGAATTTGAGAAAATTCATCAAGGGATCAAAAACCTTAAAATCAGGTTTATTTGTACGGCGGAAAAAGGACATTTAACGGCAGAGCAAATTCAAGAAATAAGTGAAGATTTTACTCATAACGAGTTTTTTATGTGTGGGCCTAAAAGAATGACTAAGGATTTCCTAAAGCAGTTTAAATCTTTGGGAGTTAGAAGTAAGCACATCCATTATGAAGACTTTGAGTTTTTTTAGATCCATGCTATAGATCCTAAAAAGGGAGCTAATATGCTGGACGGAATGATTTATCTTTGGTTTTTTCTAACAGCATTATCTGTATTTTATATTTCTTATGACCTTATAAAAAATACCCCATCAGCTAAAGTCATGAAATTGGCATGGTTTTTAGTTGTTTTATACACAGGTCCTATTGGGTTGTTTTTGTATCTTTTAAGTTGCAAAGAACCTCTTTTGGGGACGCATGAAGGGTTTATCAAACCTCTGTGGAAACAGGCATTAGGTTCGGAAGTTCACTGCCTTGCAGGCGATGCAACCGGTATTATTGCAGCTGCATTTATACTTTCCTTTATGGAAATTTCCATGCCTTGGGAAATTACCTTGGAATACTTAGCTGGATTTGGTTTTGGCCTTTTTATATTCCAAGCGCTTTTCATGAAAAGTAGTATGGGAAGATCTTATTTTCAGGCGCTTAAAACTTCCTTTTATCCTGAGTGGCTCTCCATGAATATGATTATGGCAGGTATGATTCCTGTAATGGTAATTTGGAAGAATTTGGACTCAGCTTCAGCGTCTCCTACAAGCCTTCATTTTTGGGCTATGATGTCTTTAGCTTCTCTAATAGGAGGAATTTTAGCCTATCCAATGAACTATTGGCTTGTTAAAAAAGGTCTAAAGCATGGGATGATGACCGTTCGAAAAGAAAAACCGGATCATGAAATGCACCATATGAAAAGTCACATTAGTAGAAAATCTCTTTTTTCCATGATGTGGTATTCCGTTATTACCCTTTTTGCAGGGACTCTTTTAGCCTATATTTTCCATTAATATTTAAGTAATTGAAAATCAGACAATTAACTAATTAATAAAAAATTAATTTACACTTAATCAAGTATTATTAATAGGTTATTAAAATAATTGTTACATATTTTTTAATTTTAATAATTAAAGGTGTAATAATTATGTCAGTAAATAATAGTAATTACTCATATCAACGAGTGAACGATGAGCCAAGTCCATGGGATTATTTAATAAAACGCCAAGAGCCTTCAACAAGTGAAAAGATGAAATCGTTTGTTTCATCTATTTTTGGAGTAAAATCTGAATGGATTGAAAAAAAAGTTCCATTTGAGGGAACTCTTTTATTTAATAGAGAGTTTTTGGAAATTTTAGAAGATTTACAATTAACTCCAACAGCTAATGACCACTTTCATAGATCAGTCCCTGTCGGATCGATTCTTCATAAAATTTATGAAAATACTCTAAAATTCGAAACCTCGAAACAAATGGAAAAAAGTATTGTTTTTTTAAAAAAGTTGTATCTTAGCATCAATCCTAATGTAATTAAATCTGAACATATTACAAAAGCCTTAACTCAAAAAAACGATCTTCTTTTAGAGTTAATTTATTTAATAAATCCCTCACTTTATTTAACCCATCTTATGGGGAGATATCATGCACGGTTTAATCCTCAATTCATTTATCAAACAAATGCTTCAGAAAAGTTACATGCTATTGCGAAAAGACTCTTATCCCCTATCGTGGAAATAAAATCTGAACAATTCTTAAATACACAACCTGAAGATATAAATACCGTAGAAGACTTTCTAGCGACTTTTAGATTTTAATTATAAGGCAGCATTAGCTGCCTTTTTTAATTAGTTCATTCTAAACATAGAACTTTTCTATTAAAGTCTGTATGCTTTACGCCTGTTAATATTAATTGGAGTTGAAAATGAACGAAATTAGAAAAAAATGGCTTATCAGCTTTGTTATTATTTCAACCTTCACATTCGTGCAAACTTTATTTATGCAAGGATCGATTTTTAAGCTGGTATCGATTGTTCTATTATCTTTTGGAGCTATTACTTATTACCTTGGCTATAAAAAGCAAGGAACCACTTGGCTTTCTTTAGTAATCGGTGTAAGAGCTATAAGTGTTTCTATGTCCTTTATGCAAATTTCTTATCTGTTATTTACCAAGCAATTCTCGTCTACGATTGAAGCTGCTACTTCTTTTTTTATGTTTTCACCAAAAGTATATGCAGCCTTTTGGATTGGAGGAGTATTTATAGGCGCTTATTATACTTATAACTGCTATCGATTAAAAAAGATGAATAATCAACAGAAAAATGCAGCTTAAGTCCTCTTTTTCAAACTTCATGAGCATACTGAAAACTTAGAGTATGCTCATCTTTTCAATCTGAAGTAAGTTTTTTTATAATTTTTTGAGAAATAGCTATAAAGTCGTTATGCAGTGATTGAATAATATTGTCTCTTCTTTTTTTACTAACACTTGCTTGGGGTCTCGCTTTTTGAATATTTTCACATATGTCTTCAATGGATAACCCTCGCGTCATTTTGGCTAAAGCGGCAGCCAAGGCTTGAGCACTTCGTCCCTTTCCCGCCTGACAATGGAATAAAACAGATTCACCGTTTTGCACGGCTCTCATGACGATAGGAGTTATTTCTGATAGTATTTTAGGAGTAAGATTTGCTCTATCTTTTTGAGGAAAATGATGAAAGGAAACTCCTTTGTCTTCCCACTTAGAAGGAGTCATAACTTCAGCCATAAACTTAGGTACTTTTTCCATTTCCCAGTCTTCTACAACTGAAATGACGTGTTTTACTTTTTGAGATGCTAACCAGTCTCCATGCTTTTTTAAAGGGAGAGCACCAAGGTAAATATCAGCTCCATTATAAGTTGCAATTTTATCAGTATGAAAGCGAGCTGCAGTAAAAATTGAGGATCTTCTCAAGTTAGTATAAAAGATCCAGTTACCAACTGATTTTTTTGCGTAATCATCCTCTTTAGGTTGCTCAAATGACAAATGGTATAACACTGATAACTCTAACTGCAGTCTACCCCATTGCCAAAAGGCATATCCACCTGCTAGACAGGCACCTGCTAGGTAAGAGGAAAAGGCAATGATGGGAAAAGAAACTAATCCAATAGTTTGAACTAACCGACTATCAAGAATATCCCTAGTCCTAGACTTCCAGGTAAATTCTAATTCATTATTAGTAGTTTTTTGTATTTTATTCATAAATATGCCTAAAAAAAGTAACAACTATTATAAATATACTCATATAAAGTGTAAATAGTCGCATATTAACAGCAGAAAATGTGAATAAGATTTAAATCTATGTACGTTAAAAATTTTTTTTGATAAAAGTCTTGCCGTTTTATTAGAATTTACGGAGGTATTTATGGTAGTGGTAAAAATGTTCGATGCAATAGAAGTAGTATCCATGACAGGTATTTTAGGTGGCATGCTTTATTTTAAGAAGCCTAAGAATATGAATAAAAAACAAGAACTTTACATGACTAAATTAGCTATAGCCTATATTGCATCTAGTGTATTGTCTTATTCTTTCAGGTCTTATGATAATTCGAATCTTGGTAAAGCTGACCGGGTTATCTGTTCTATACATGCCATTTCTATTGTTCTAGGATTTGTAACTCCTAAAGAAGGAACAATAGCAAAAGTAAGTAAACAGGCATGTTTGTTAGCTTTTTTGGGAAGTAGTATGGCTCGCTGTCCATTTAGAGTTAACAGTCTTTTTAACTTCCTTTAGAGAAGTTTTAACTGTAATTTAAAAACACGTTTTTTATAAAATTTTCATCATTTTTAAAAAAAAGGAGAAAAAATGAACATTGCAAAATTGTTTGATGCAGCTCAAGTAGCTTCAGCCTCTGTTTTTTTCGGCAGTTTGGTGCATTGTATGGCTAAAAACAATAACCAATCCAACGGAGATATAGTTTCTAATGGAAAAATTATTGAAGAGTCAATGAAAGCACTATCTTATTCGGCAATTACTTATATGACAGCTAGTTTAATGTCTTATCCTTTCAGATCATATGATGATTCAAATTTTGGTAATATTAACTGTGCGATTAGTACAGCCCAGATTATTTCTACTGGATTGCTCATTGCTATGGGAAACTCAGATTCACAAAAAATCGGGAAAATAGGACAGGTATTTAGACAGGTAGTTGATTTAACATGTTTAGTAAGCCATGTATCGGCTTTTCCTCTTAGAGTACTTAATATTGGATGAAATCCCCTCTTGTATAAGAAGGGATTTTTGAGACCTTATTACATTATAGAACAGCAGGTAGATCTATGCTGATTATTATTTGCTTGGCTTTTTAATATAGGATCAACAACTTCTGAAACTTGAGTGGTGTCCTTTTTTATTTTAAAAATTTTATCTAGTCTTACAGGAATCTGAGTTGCACCCGAGAAAACTGCCTGGAAATTTTGAAATGAAGAACTTCGCTGCCTATAAAAAGTTGTATTGTCAGCATGCTCAGGCGGTTTTCTATTTACTGGGATAGTTCCTACAGTCATTTTTAACTCCTATTATTTAAATTTTTAGTAAGAAGCTAAAAATGTTATTTACTAACTTTATTATTTACAACGTATTTTTAGTGAAAACTAGCTGCTGCTTAGGCTCTCCTAAGAGAGCCTTAATTGTTTTTAGTTAATTGGCTTTCTAGCTAAGAAAAAATAATTGGGTGTAAAAATATCAAGCTTTTCTGCTTCTATAAAAGCTGCAGCTCCCTCCTCAAGATAAGCAGCTACTTGACAGGAACCTTTTGGCGCCAATTTAAGTTTTTCAGCAATAGCTAAAGTAAAATCAGTTATTTTTCGAATAAGCTTTTTTCGGCGAAGTCTTTTATATAAAGGCCCACACCATGAGTGACCCGGAGTACATACATCTCTAGCTTCTAAAAGCTCGAACCCAGCATCTTTTAATGCCTGATTGACTTCTTCAAAGGTAGCTGTTTTTTGGGTTTGCGTTGAATGTTCGACCATTTGGATGGTTTTGTAATGTTCGGGATTGTTCTCGTCATAGTTTGGCTTTACACAC
This sequence comes from Chlamydiae bacterium CG10_big_fil_rev_8_21_14_0_10_35_9, assembly GCA_002773835.1. Classification (GTDB taxonomy): domain Bacteria; phylum Chlamydiota; class Chlamydiia; order Chlamydiales; family SM23-39; genus 21-14-0-10-35-9. The sequence goes on from PFAC01000036.1 coordinate 22,657, forward strand.
CACTCATATCCTCCAAAAAAATGACCGGGTTTCAAAACTCTGAACATTTCTTTAAAACATTCAGTTTTATTAGGTGCGTGACAGGTAGTCTCAAGGGCATAAATGGCATCAAAACTATTATCTTCAAAATCCATTTTCATAAAGTCACCGTAAACAAGCCTACATCTGTCTGAAAGCCCAGCTTTTTCTACATTTTTTTTGCCTTTTTTTATCTGATAATCACAAATAGTAATTCCTGTAATATTACACCCTGTAGCTTTAGCAATATTGATCATAGGTCCGCCTACGCCACATCCTGCATCCAATACTTTCATTTTAGGTTTTAAATTGATCGCATTAGCCAAGTTCATTTCATATTTTAAAATAGCCTCTTCATATGTTTCCCCTTTTCCTTGTGGGGCATAATGAAAGCACTTACCCCAGCCTACTTCATAAAAGTCAGTAACAAGGTCATAATACTTAGCTGCTACACTGACATCTTTAGGATCTGTTTGATTAGGTACATAAGTGGTTACTTCATCACATTTCTGACGATCATAGACTTCATCACGATCTGACATAATATATTTTCCTTCTTTGTTTTATTGAATTTTATAGAGACATAAAAGGTTTTTTTATGGAGTTTCTCAGTTAAATTTTCAACCTTTTTCCTAATTTTTTTATATAATAATTAGGGATCACAAAGTAACTAAAGAAGCATTATCAGGACTTTGGCTTAAGTAATATTTGTTGATATGGTCTAAAGTTTCTTTTTGGTTTGCAAAGGCAATAAGATCTTTAGCCTTTTCAATAGAACACCAAATGTACTCATCATGTTCATAAGGAGAAAGGGTAATTTTCTGCTTATGATCAGCAAAAACTAAAAAATTGGCGCTAAAGCCAACCTCATCATTTATTTTTTCATAAAAATGAGTCACGCTTACATTATGCGCCTTTTCTACACTTAGTCCTGTTTCTTCAATGACTTCCTTCTTTACTGTTTTTAATGTGGAATCACCCTTTTCTACTCTTCCAGTTACTATTTGCCAAATGCCCCCTAAGTAGTCCCGAGGAGATCTTTTAAGCAAAAGCAAAAGTGGCTCTGGATTTGCGTTAGGGTCAATAATATAAGCTGCAATAAAATTAGGCTGAATCATGTGAGGAAAAAATTTTACTTAACTAGTTAAAGATTATTGGGATATATGTAGCATTTTTCAGTATGAAAAAGCAAATATTCTGATAAAATATCATTGCACTGCACTATAAATGCAAAAGAATTTAGAAGAGAAAGGAGAAAGTCAGGAAGTCAGTTGAGTAGAAACTCTATGATAATTGCGAAGTCCTAATTTCATAAAAAAGTCGTTACGAAGTTGTATAAACAGCCATGTAATCCATCCACAGTTTTTTTCATCACTCAATAAGTGTTCATAGACTCTTTGCAGTTCATTTGTTATACATCCATATATCTGCCTATTAGCTGAAATTGGATTTTGCTTCATAAGGTCTTCTACTTTATTTGCAAGGTCATCTACCTTTAAAGATCCTTTGCACCCAGGAAGATGTAAAGATCTTTTACCCCAAAAAGAAATTCTAGTAGAGGTTGCCTCTATAATTGGTAATAACTCTTCAAATGTTCCTATAGTAGAGAATAGTGGTTGTATTTCAAAAGTCTGAGCATGCTCAACAGTTGAATTTCTAGCAGAAGCAGCCCAATCCTCATAAGGCACATTTGTAATTTCAACAAAAGCTGTATCTAAATCTACTGGATCTACAAGAGGAGCGGTATAACTTGGAGTTGGTCTTCGTCGTATTAAGGGGGGGAAGTCAATCTCAGCATCAGGTCCTTGCGGGACACCATTAGAATTTTCAGAGGAACGTCTATTACCGCAGACAACACTTTTTACAACGCTACAAGCCCGCCTAAAACAAGAATTATTTTCAGTTTCCTCATCTGCATCACTGTCTAAATTATAATTTAAACCACTATCTTCTGTAGGTGTTGCTGAATTAACTATTTCAGGATTTTCTACCATTATGGGATTTATTCTTGCTCCGAATTGAATATACCCGAGATCGTAGTTTCCATGGGCATATCTTAAATATTTATAACCTTTCCAAAAATCATATTCAGCATCTCCAACATATTGAATATTGCTTTTCGTAAATAAAGGCTTAATAAGATTCTTAAAATATTTATAGCTTCTTGTGTGCTCATCTTCTCGTCTGAACCAATCAAGTATAGTTCCATCATGTCTGAGCCAATCAAGGCCTTTTGTGATGACATTACTGCTTTTGATTTTCAGAAAGATCTGTGAATAAACATGCATCACATGATCGGAAATTTGCGTTCCTAGTTGTCTATTTTCTTCGGTCCAAGGCACTTTCCTCATAACGAGTTCTTTTACTTTATCTGCTAAGTCATCTAGACTTAAAAATCCTTCATAACCTTCTACTGTTACATATCTATCACCTAATAACGAAAGATGAGCAGAAGCTTTCTCAGCAATAGGTGCCAATTCTCTAAAAGTTTTAATGCTGTATAAGGTTTGCTGGATTTTCATAAATTCCTAATTTTTAAGAAATATATTACTTAAATAACAAGTAAATTTAAACTTATTTGCTTCGCAGTTAATTAAGGATATTATTTCATTCAACGTAGACTTAGGATTACCATAGATTTTTTTTAATTAGCAAAATTCTAATTTAAAGTTGATGTTATTTTTCCATTTCTTTAGATTCCCCCACAATTTAACTAAAACCTATCAAAGCTGTAGTTGTGTTCGAAGCTATACTGAGCTAACCAGACATGGAAAGCAAGGCACTTTAAAGCAATTGCAGCCAAAATGAAAAAGAAAATTGATTCGGATGGTGATATGCTTGAGAGGGCTGACTTATTGCTAGGGCGAGCTTATACAAGAGCAAATGGTGAGGGGGTTCCTGGCTGGCTAAAACCTTTTGTAGATTATACAGTCATGTAAGCAGCTCTTCCCTAAGCTTAAAATTATTCCCGATAGAGAATAGGGATCTAAAAAAAACTTCTTCAAATTATTAAAAATAACACAAAAAAAAATAAGGTATTTTTATGACAACTACAAATAATATTTTTAATGCTTTAGCCTATAGGGCTATAGGTATTCAAACACCTGCTTATCGAAAATTCAGTGAACGTGCTTCAAATCTTGCAGATTTAGAGCTCGATCTAAGGGCTAAAGTCACTAAATTAAGTAAAATGTTACAAGGCGATCAATTCATCAAAATTCTTAATGAAATTGAAGTCAATTTTTCTAAGCAACTTAGACTTGTTATATTAAGTGGTTCAACAAGTAATAATCAAATGCGTATTATAGAGAAGATACATGAAATTTTTTGTGACCGTTTGTTAAAAGCTTACCAGGTGGATGATGAGGCAGAAAAAAGCGCTGAATTAGCTAATTTAGCCGATATTGTTATAGGGAAAAATTATTTAGGTTTAGCGAAATCTATAACTAAAATCATCCCTGATGAGAAAATAAGAGCTGAAGTTGAAAGAAAAATACCTTTTCATTCTCAAGTTTAAAAGCTAATAGTGTCTTTTTAGAGCCTTAGTACTTTAAGGCTCTTCTCAAAAAGATATAGTCTATCCAGCAAATACATGTAGCATTGGCGATTTCTAAAACTCGAATACAATAATAAAAAATTAAGGGACTTTAATCATAAACTAGCGGCAGACGGATTCGAACCGCCGACACGCGGATTATGATTCCGCTGCTCTAACCAGCTGAGCTATGCCGCCTAAAAAGAAAGAAAAATAGCGGGGAAAGGATTCGAACCTCCGACCTTTGGGTTATGAGCCCAACGAGCTAACCACTGCTCCACCCCGCGATATAAGAAGTTAATATCTTATCAACCAATTGTTTTTATGACAAGGGGGTTTTACTTTTTGGGGAAATAAGTTCACTTAAGTGGGCATATGTCTTTTCACAAGCCCCCTTTACCTCTTTAAAAAATTGTGGATTAGGTAAATATGGCTTTGTTATAACATCCCTTACATCGTTTAATAAATTCTTTAGGTCTGTTTGCTTTCCTAAGTCATATCGATTAACAATCTCTACTAGTTCTTTTTGACTTTGCATATATGGCCCAAATATTACAGGAGTTTGATAAAGACAAGGCTCGAGTATATTGTGCCCTCCTATTTGAGGTATGAAGCTACCTCCCATAAGGGCCAGTTTGCTAATGGAAAAGCAGGCAGGTAATACTCCCATTTTATCAATAAGGATAAGGTTATTACTCTGATAGGATTCTATGAGAGCTTTTACAAGCTTGAAACGCTCAGGATGCCTAGGAGCTATGAGAATTTTAACCTTAGGAAAAAGAGGCTTAAGAGCATTTAACAAAAGCTCCTCTTCATTGGCATGTGTAGAGGCTATAGTAATGACAACTTCCTCTTGGATATTTAATTTTTTTTTCCAATCTTGGATGTTGACGGATATTTTTTTCTGATCATATTTAAGGTTTCCGCCAATAGAGATCTTTTTTTCCGGAATACCTATAGATAAAAAATGCTTTTTTTGTTCTAAGTTTTGAGCAGAAACATGATCTATTCCTGAAAAAAGCTTTTTAGTAACAAAAGGAACCTTTTTTAACCTGTGTGTAGACCTTTCAGAAAGCTTGGCGCTAATAGCAAAAACTTTTGCAAAAGGTTTTGCATATTTTATGAAGTTATACCAAAAATCTGTTTCAACAAAAAATACGTAAGAAGGCTTCACACGGTGTAAGGTTTTTTGCATTACCCATGAAAAATCTAGAGGAAGATAAATAGTGAGATCTATATTTTTGTCTTTTTGAGCTTGCTTTTGTCCTGTTTCAGTAGTAGTAGAAAAAAGGATAAATATCTCAGGATGCTTTTTTTTAAAAAGCTCTAAAAAATTAAGTCCTGCTTTGGTTTCACCTAATGATACAGCATGAACCCAAGCCACTTTTTTATTTTGAGGAATTTTTTGTAGCTCAGGAATGAGTCCCAACCTGGAAAGAAACGTTCCTTTATACTTTTTGAATCGAATCCTTTGGTAAAAATACTTAGGAAGCGAGCATATAAAGAACAGTCCCAATCCAAGATTGTAAAGCATTATTTCACAACGATACTTAATAGCTTATTAGGAACAAATATAGTTTTTACAATTTTTCCTGTTAAGTATTTAGCAACGTTTGGATCCTGTAAGGCCGCTTGCATAATTTCATTTTCCGTTTTCCCTGTTTCAAACTGCATTTTAGCTCGAAGCTTTCCATTTACTTGAACCACATAATTTGCATGCGTGTCTTTTAAGTATTTTTCTTGTACTTTTTCAATCGGAGCAAAAGCCAATGGCTCTTTTATCTCTAATACTTCCCAAAGTTCTTCAGAAATGTGCGGAGCAAAGGGATAGAGCATTTGCAATGCCATCTTTAATGCTTTTTTAGGATAGGCTTTGAGCTTAGTAAAGTCATTGATAAACTCCATTAATCTAGCAATGGCTGTATTGAACTGCATGGCTTCAATGTCGGCTGTCACAGTGTGCACAAGTCGGTGTGCTAGACGAAGCCCTTCTTCTGTTTCTTCTTCAACTACTTTATCAGAAAAGAAAAGATCCCAAAAACGATTCAAAAATCTTTTGCACCCATTAACAGCGTCTGTATTCCAAAGTTTTTCTCTGTCAAATGGCCCCATAAACATTTCATACAACCTTAAAGAATCTGCACCGTATTCTTCTATGATTTCATCAGGAGTTACACCATTTAACTTTGACTTTGACATTTTCTCTTCTTGTACAAGAAGCTTTTCGTGGGAATCTTTCTTGAAAAATGCTCCATTTTCTTCCATAACGTCATCTTCAGCAACATAATTACCACCTTCAATTTTGTAAGATTTAGCATGCACAAGACCTTGGTTTCGATATGTTTTAAAAGGTTCTTTAGTGTGCACCAAGGAGCAATCGTAGAGAACCTTATGCCAAAATCTAGCATAAAGAAGGTGTAATACAGCGTGCTCGGCGCCCCCTACATAAAGGTCTACAGGCATCCAGTAATCTTCCGACTCTTTAGACCAGGCTTCTTCTTTATTGTTAGGATCGCAAAAACGAAGATAATACCAGCATGACCCAGCCCATTGAGGCATAGTATTTGTTTCTCTAACAGCTTTCTTCTTAGTTTTTGGGTCAATGATTTCTATCCATTTTTTCTCTTTGGCAATAGGGCTTTCACCTGTTGGAGAGGGCATATAGTCTTCAATTGACGGTGGAGTTAAAGGAAGCTCGTCGAGCTCTAATGCTCTTTTTGACCCATCTTCAAAGTGCAAGATAGGAATAGGTTCTCCCCAATATCTTTGTCGAGAAAAAAGCCAGTCACGAAGTTTATAATTAATGGTTTTTTTACCAGCACCATGGTTTTCTAGCCATTTAGTCATTTTTACCTTAGCCTCTTTCATGCTAAGGCCATTTAAACTCAAATCTTTATGACTACTATGAATAACTGTGCCATCTAAGGTCCAGCAGCGCTTGCCTGACGCAACCTCTTTTTTTATTGTTTCAGGTGGTGCATCTTTTCTTTCTTCTTCAGATAGCAAAGATACATTAGGCTCATACACAGGTAAAATGGGAAGTTTGTATTTACTGGCAAAAGCAAAATCTCTTTCATCATGAGCAGGAACGGCCATAACAGCTCCTGTACCGTAACTCATCAAAACATAATCAGAAATCCAGATAGGAATCTTTTCGTGTGTTACAGGATGCACTGCAAATCCACCTGTCCAAACACCCGTTTTATCCTTATTCAACTCGGTTCTTTCTAGATCACTTTTTTGAGCAACCGTTTGGCGATAGTTCCTAACATCTTCTAATTTATCTTGTGTCGTGATGGTATCCACTAATGGATGTTCTGGTGCTAATACAACGTAACTTGCCCCCATCAATGTATCTGGTCTAGTAGTAAAGACCTCGATTTTTTCTTTGGTAACCTCTTCTTCAAAAGATATTTGGGCACCAACACTTTTACCAATCCAGTTAGTTTGTAATTTTTTTAAATGATCAGGCCAGTCTAATTCTTTGAGATCTTCTAGTAATCTGTCTGCATAAGCTGTGATTTTTAAAACCCATTGCCGTAAAGGCCTTCTTTCTATAGGAAAGCCACCTTCTTTCGACTTTCCATTTTCTACCTCTTCATTGGCAAGAACGGTTCCTAAGGCAGGACAGAAATTCACATTAATAGTGGCTTCATAGGCAAGCCCTTTTTCATAAAGCTTGGTAAAGATCCACTGAGTCCATTTATAATAGTCAGGCTCACTTGTAGTAATCTCCCGGTCCCAGTCATAACTGAACCCTAAAGAGCGAAGTTGTTTACGGTATGTGTCAATATTTGCCTGTGTAGTAATTCTAGGATGAGTACCTGTTCTGATCGCATACTGTTCTGCCGGTAGGCCAAAACTATCCCAGCCAATAGGGTGTAAGACATTAAAGCCTTTTTGTCTTTTATATCTTGCTATGATGTCAGTTCCTGTATATCCCGTAACATGTCCCACATGCAATCCAGCACCAGATGGATAAGGAAACATGTCTAATACATAGTATTTTGGTTTAGATGAGTCTGTTTTACAGGAAAAAACTTTGTTTTTTACCCAATATTGCTGCCATTTTTTTTCAATAGACCTATGGTCATATTTTCGTTTAGTCATATGAAATAATTGATTTAGGTGATTTAAGCGACAATTTTATCTTTCATATTAATAACTTGCAATGATTGATAAGATTAGACAGGTAGGAGTAAGGTGTTAAAAAAATATTTACATTAAAGCAACTTCTTCTTTTTTGGAAGGTGGATCTACCCAAAGACCATGGGATTTAATTAGGGCGATTAATTTTTCATCTGCATCAGAAAAGCTAATGTTTTTCTCTACACACTTTTTTCCCACATACAAATCAACCATGCCTGGTCTTGATCCTACATATCCAAAATCAGCATCTGCCATTTCTCCTGGCCCATTGACGATGCATCCCATAATGGCAATTTTTACACCGGGAAGATGTCCAGTTTTTTTTCTTATTCGGGCGGCTACCTCTTGAAGGTCAAATAATGTCCTGCCACAACTTGGACAGGAAATAAACTCTGTTTTTATTGTTCTCATTCTGCAAGCCTGCAGAAGATTGAAACTAAAGGAATGCAGCTCTTGAATACTTACTTTATGCTGAAGACAAATGCCAGCTCCGATATTATCGCATAGAAGACTCCCCACTTCACTGGAAGCGGCAATTAAAAAATCGTCCCAACTTTCTAGGTAAGAAAAAGCTAAAATAATAGGTATCTCAAAAGAAGATGCTTTTAACCAGCTGTGAAGCTTTCTAGCTGAGTGTACTTTCAACTCCAATGGATCTAGCAAAATGACTTTTGGTTGCATTTGTGTAATTAGAGAAAAGGCACTTTCATTAACTTCTTGTACGTGCAAAGCGTCATGTCCTATTTGGTAATCTGCCATCAGTGAATTTTCTGCTATAATTTTTATATTTTCTGCAGCCAGCTCTTTTAGCTTTAGCAGCGATTTTTCATCTTGTATGTCCTCTACCCAAACAGCATCTATCTTTGCTTCTTTTTGTAATAGCCCTAAACTTTTCAACAAACTGTCGTTAAGAAGATCTGACTCTTGCAACTTAATAATGACAGAGCCGCTTCTATGTAAAAATGGAGTTTTGTTTTGGAGTTCTTCCGATGAAGGTATTTTAATCAGTGTTTGTCTATTCGAAAAATTGACCAACCTTTTACAAGGATCAATTTCTAAATGAGGGTCTTCTGTTAATGATACTCTAATAGTATCTCCCAATCCTTCTAAAAGCAGAGATCCAATACCTACAGCTGATTTAATACGTCCATCTTCTCCCTGTCCTGCTTCAGTAACTCCTAAGTGTAAAGGGTAATCCCAACCTAACTCATCCATTTTTTTTACTAAAAGGCGGTAAGCCTTTATCATTACTAAAGGATTAGAAGCTTTCATAGAAAAGATCATGTCATGAAAATCATATTTTCTAGCAATTTCTCCATATTCGATAGCAGACACTACCATCCCCTCCGGTGTGTCTCCATAAGCAGACATGATTCTATCCGACAAAGAACCATGATTAGCACCTATTCTTATAGACTTTTTTAATTGCTTACATTTTAGAATAAGAGGAGCTAGTTTTTCTTCAATTTTTTCTAGAGCAAATTTTTCTTGAATAGCAACTGTTTGAAATATAGCTCGCCTATCTGCAAAATTCCCTGGATTTATGCGAATTTTATCTACAAAATCAGCTACTATAAGGGCTGCTGGAGGGTAAAAGTGGATATCCGCTACAAGTGGAATATCAATATTTTTTTGAACAAGAAGATTTTTGATTTTTTCACAACTTAACGCTTCTTTCTTCCCTTGAACAGTGACTCTTACAATTTCACAGCCATGAGCTTTTAATTTAGAAATCTGTTCAACAGTTTTTTCAATATCGTTTGTATTAGTTGTAGTCATAGACTGTATGCGAATAGGGTTTTGCCCCCCTATTTTCACACTGCCTACTAATACTTCACGCGTTTTACGTTTTTTTGCCTTAAAATCTTCCATAATAGAGTTCAGATTATATTACCCAGGCAGGTTAATAATCAAACTCGTTAAAATCAGGGTTAACAATTCTTTCCCCAGTATGTAGTTGGTCTATACTTTGCATGTCTTGATCAGTAAGAGAAAAATCAAATATTTCAAAATTTTCTTTAATATGAGGTAGTGAGGAACCCTTAGGAATTACCACAACTCCCTTTTGTATCAGCCATCTTAAAGAGACTTGAGCTGGAGTTTTACTATGCTTATTGGCTATGTCCACAATTACTTTATTCCTAAATACCTTTCCTTGAGCAATGGGACTATAGCCCGTGACTGTAATATTATGATCTTTACAAAACTTCAACATGTCAGCTTGGTTTAAAAAGGGGTGAAATTCGATTTGATTTACAGAAATACTTAACCCATCATCGAAAATATCTTGAATATGGTGAATTGTTGCATTACATACACCAACACTTCTTACCTTTCCCTTTTCTTTAAGCTTATGCATCTGCTCTAAAATTAATGAAACGGACTTGGCTCTTTCTGGCCAGTGAATTAAAAACAGATCAAGATAGTCCATTTTTAATTCTCTTAAAGAAGTGTCACATGCTTTTTCTACTAAATTAGGGTCATGAAAGTCTCTCCACAACTTGGTTGTCATAAAAAACTGATCTCTTGGAAAATCCCCTATTCCTTCACTTACCTTTTCATGGTTCCAGTATGCATGAGCTCCATCTATATGCCGGTACCCTACCTCTAAAGCAGTTCTTACAGCTTTAACGCAGGTATCACCTTCTAACTGCCAAGTACCAAACCCGATCGCTGGGATTTCTACCCCATCATTTAAAGTAACAATCGGAACAGTTTGCTGTTTTTTTTGCTCACCCATAACAATACCTTCAAATTATTTTTTAATTTTGCAACATAGCATCCATAGATTTTGGCATCCAGATTAAATTCATTTAAGCCACCTTAGTGAATCCTCTTTTTTCTTGAAAAAATAACGCAATAACACATAAAACATGCAAAAATTTTTTTTACAACCATCAACGGTGAAATATCATGAGCTTCCCTAATTTCCCTCAAAATAGCGGCAAATTATCTTCTCAAGTTAGCTTTAACCTCGAAGAGTCAAGAGAAAGCACTTCGTGTATGGAAATTATTTCCAATCGACTTAAAACTGCTTATGAGTATTATCAAGTGAGAAGAGCTACTATACGTTTATTTCATGCAATCGATAATGACAATACAGATGAAGCTATTCAAATTATTGCCAGCAGAGTGTTTAAACCAAATCATGTTTACGCAGAAACAACTGCTTTATATAAAGCTATTGAAAAAGGAAGCCTTCCAGTAATAGAAAGATTAGTAGATGCTCATGCAAATGTTAATCAGTTTGTGGGAAACTCCCCCCCACCTCTTGAAAAAGCATTCCTCAAACAGCAACCGCAAATTACCAACTTTCTACTCACCTGTGATGAGATTGATTTTACCCTTATAGATACAGTCATTAAAACTGAATTATTTCATCAAGCCCTTAATGAAAAAAACATAGATATTGCCATAAAACTAATACAAAATGGTGCAGATGTTAATGAAGAGGTAAATGATACATTCCCCTTATTAATAGCTATAAATAAAGAAAATTTAGATCTTCTAAATGCTCTAATTGCTCGATCTGATTTAGAAATCAATAAAACAAATAATGAAGGAGAAACTGCTATTTATCAAGCCTCTGAAAAAAATCAGGTTGATATAGTAAAAGAGCTTTTAAACAGTGGAGCTGATGTAAATATTCACAATAAACATGGTATCACTCCATTGATTGCAGCTGCAGCCAAAGGTAACTGTGAAACTGTAGAATTACTGCTTGGTCACCCTGACACAGATGTAGATCTAAGAAGTCGTCACGGTGATAAAGCTATTCACTGGGCAGCTTATTTAGGACACCTTGAAGTTGTGCAAATTTTTGCAAACTATGGCGTAGATATCCACTCTCCAGGATGGCAGTGCAAAACCCCCATAGAACAAGCATTACACAACAATCACCACAAAGTTTTTTGGTATCTACTTGATCGAATAGACTTTTGCGCTATTTCTACTTCTATTAAGGCAGAATTATTACACAAAGCACTTAGCTCAGAAAAAGTAGATACAGCTATAAAACTAATACAGAATGGTGCTGATGTTAATAAACAAAATAATGGGGACACTCCCCTGCTGATAGCTGCAAAAAAGGGCTATTGCGATATAGTAGAATTACTACTTACTCATCCCAAAGTAAACCTGGATTCAAAAGGTCCTTTAAATAAGGCTATTCTCCTGGCTGCCAGCAAAGGACATTTTCAAGTTATGCAAATGCTTTTAAAGCATGGGGCTGATATCAATGTCTCAAACTGGAGCAAAAAAACCCCTTTAGAATTGTCTTGGGAAAACAAGCATTATGAAGTCGTTAGACAACTACTAGATAGCATCTATGTTCATAGTATTTCTATCGCTGTAAAAACAAGGCTATTACATAAAGCTCTTAACAACAATAAAATAGACATTGCAATCAAGCTAATACAAAGTGGCGCTGATGTAAATGAAACCCTCGAAAATTCAATCTTAGTTCCCTTATTAAAAGCTATAGATTTGAGAAACTTAGATCTTGTAAAAGCATTAACAAATAGACCTGACTTAGAAATAAATAAGAGAAAAAATTTTAGTGAAACAGCTCTTTATCTGGCGTCTTTAAAAGGTTTACCCACTATAGTAAATGAGCTTCTAAAACATCAAGTTGACGTAAATATACAAGACCAAAATGGTTATACTTCATTAATGGCAGCTGTTTGGAAAGGTAATTCTGCTATCGTAGAAATGCTGCTTGCTCATCCTGACATAAATGTAGATCTAGAAACTAGACAGCATGATAAAGTCATTCATTGGGCAGCCTGGTCAGGGAACCTTGAATCAGTGCAGAGAATTGTGAACTATGGTGCGGATATCAACTCTCCTGGATGGAGCAATAAAACTCCCCTAGAACAGGCATTAGACAAAAATCATTGTAACATTTGCTGGTATCTGCTTGATCAAATAGACTTCCGAGATATTTCTGCTGCTACTAAAGCTAGGTTATTAAATAGAGCTATAGAAGCAAGAAAAATCGATACGGCAATAATGTTAATACAAAATGGTGCTGACATTAATGAAAATTTCGAAGATTCAAGAGATCTATTCCCATTATTAGCGGCAGTGGTTTTGGGAGATTTAAATCTTGTAAAGGCATTAACAGCTAGACCAGATTTAGAAATAAATAAGAGAAATAGCCTCGGTGAGGCAGCTCTTTTTCACGCATCCTCAAATGGTCTAGCTTCCATAGTAGATGAGCTTTTGCATAGTGGCGCTGATGTAAATATACAAGATAACAATCGTAATTCTCCTTTAATGACAGCTGCAGGAAATGGTCACTGCGATGTTGTAGAATCCTTGCTTGCTCATCCTGACATAAATGTAGATCTAGAAACTAGACAGCATGATAAAGCTATTCATTGGGTTGCTTGGGCAGGCCATCTTGATGTTCTGAAAATGTTTGTAAAATATGGTGTAGATTTCAATGCCCCAGGGTGGAAGGGTAGAACGCCGATAGAACAGGCGTTGCACAACAACTCTCTTGAAGTCGTTTGGTATTTACTTAATTTAAATAACGACATACCCAGAAAAGAATTTGCCAACTTGTTACTTGAAAAAATTAACAGACTTGATCTTGTAGATGAAATTTTAATGAATATCTTTCTTAAGATCTTTTTTGGAACAACAAAAGCCAATAAAGAAGCACTTAAAAAAGCCTTTGAATCTCTTGCTAAAAAAACTCCATTAGAAAGTGCAAAATTCCAATTCATAAGGAAATGTTTAGATGATGGCGATGACAAAGTTACTTACGAAAGTGTAGATAAAGCACTTAATCAAGTTCACTTTTCAATACCACAAGAAATTACTCGAGAAATTAGTAAGTTTTCAGGGATTTTATTTTAAGATCCTAAGTTTTTTAGCGTAAGATAAATTCTTGAATTAATTAGCTTTTTGAATGTAAACTTTCGTGGTATTAATTTTTTTTACATAAAACTATGTCGGTCCCAAATGCTTTATCTCGAGCTGTTGAACTATCTCCAGTCTTTCCTGAAAATAATGATAGACAGATCGAAGAGATAGAAGAAAATACTTCATGCCTTGCTTCTTTTATATTTAAATATAAATCTAAACTATCATCTTGCTTGACAAAAAAAGCTGCAGAAAGAGTTTTTCACGCAATTGAGATAAATGATGCTAAAAATGCGTTAAAAGCAATTCAAAGTAGTAGATTTGACATAAACTATATTCACGAAGGTACAAAAGCCTTTCATAGGGCGGTAGAAAAAGGAAATCTTTCTATAGTTAAAAAATTAGAAGCTGAAGGAGCCAACATCAACGAACTCGATCAAGATGGCCTTACCCCTCTTGAAAAAGCTTTAGCTTTATCAAGGTTTGAGATTGTCTGGTTTTTATTAAGCCTTCGCCAAATTGATCTCAGCCACATTCCTAGACCAACATTAGATTTGCTACTACATAAAGGCATTGAGCAAAATAAATATTTCGCAGTACAGAAACTAATAGAAGCTGGCGCTGATGTTAATGGAGTAGATCAAGATGGTCTTACTCCGCTTGAAAAAGCATTTGAAAAACTGCATTTTCGAATTGTTAAATATCTATTAACCCTTAATGAAGTTGATTTAGGGCATATTCACTTCGAACTCAAAACAAATTTACTTCATCTAGCTGTTGAAAAACATGATATCGATATTGTAAGGAAACTAATAATGGCTGGCGCTGATATTAATGGCTTAGATGAAAACAACCAAAGCCCTCTCCAGAAGGCTATTGATGAATCAAACTTCGAAATTGCTTACTTCTTTTTATCTCATAGCCGAGAAAGTCTTAATTTTATTTCAAATAAAGCAAAAAAGACTTTATTTCTTCATGCTGCTCAAGAAAATTACGATGTTACAAAAATGCTTTTAGAATTTGGCATGAATGTAAATGAAAAGAATGTTTTTAATGTTTCCCCTTTAATGCAAGCTACTAAGGCTGGGAGATTAGATATTATGGAGATGTTGTTACAAGCTCCTAATATTGATGTCAATTTACGAGGAAGCTTAGACAATAGGACAGTCCTTCTTTTTATATTTACTGCCCCACCTAACGCAGTAACTAGAGCTGACATGCTTTTAAAACATGGTGCAAACATCAATGCGCAAACAATTAATGGCACAACTGTCTTAATGGAAGCTGCATCTAAAGGTGACTTCCCTCTGGTACAGTTATTACTAAATCACCCCAATTTAGATATAAATTTAGCTGATAATGATCGTAACACTGCAATTTTTTTAGCTCTAAATAGCCAGCATTTTAATATTGTTTGGCGTCTACTTGATGAAAAAGCCATTGAACTAGATGCAAAATTTAGTGCTCTGTTAATAGAAGAAATAAAAAGATCAAATCATTCCAGTGAAATATTAATGAATATATTTCTTAAAAGCTTTTTTAAAACAAATGCAACAAATAGAAAAGCTCTAGAAAAGGCCTTTGAATCGATTACCGAGAAAGATCTATCAGAAAATGGAAAACTGCAGTTTATAAAAAAATGTTTAGACATGAAAATCAGCTATAGAAGTGTAGACGAAGCGCTTAATGAAGTTTATCCATTTATACCTCAAGACCTTACCCTAAAAATCGCCACATTTTCAGGCATTGTATTTTAAACCTTTTCTTGAAGATATGCTACTGTACTTCCCCAAGCAAATTGAACAGGGATTTCTTTTAGTATTCTATAAGATGCCGCGTCATACTCAGTTAAAGGGTAACTAACAGATAAGACCTTAGTTTTCGGTGCAACTTTTTTAAAGTTTTTAAGAATATTATAGACCTCATCATCACTCAAGCAGGTTCCACATAAATAAATAAAAGTTGCATCGGACACATCTATATGCATCATATTACCTTTTACAAAGCGTAGATTTTTCAGTCGAAATATTTTAGTAAGAAAGTCTGCTATAACACAAAAAAAGGGAATTTGTTCTACTCCAACTGTTTTGCAACGTTTAAAGGCATGCATCCAAAAACAGAGCCTACCCCTTCCAGCTCCAAGCTCGTAGAAAATATCTTGTGAGCTGACTTCACTTATCCTTATCATTTTTTCGAAAGTAAATAATGGCGTTTCTCCATATTGATGAATATTTTCTTCCTTCTTCTTAAGAAGAAACTTTTTCGATATTCGAAAAGGATTTTGAAAAAGATAAATTATTTTTAAAACACTATCTAAAAAAGCAAATTGAAGGTTTTTATAGTACCTATAAATATTTATAACTTCTTGGATAAAGTTGAAAATTTTAATCTTTAAAAATAGCATGCTACCAGTTTAAAAAAAGACCCGGTTCTACCGCAACAAATTCACGAAAAGGTAAACTAACTTTTTTCATAGCAAGATAAAGGTCATAGGGTGGCAATTCTAATGGCTCGTCAGACAATTTAAAGGTTTTCCAGTGCATTCCAATGCTAAATTTAGAAGAAACTTCTGTATGAATGCGAACAGCTTCATCAGGATTAATATGCACCGTTTTCATAAATTCTCGAGGACAATAAGTCCCAATGGGTATTATACCTAAGTCAATGCCATTAAACTTCTTTCCAATTTCCTTAAAATCTTTATCGTTGTATCCCGTATCCCCAGAAAAATAAAATTTTTTATTTTCTGTAAAAGACTCAACAACATAACCGTTCCATAGTGTTTTATTGATATCAAAAATAGTTCGTCCAGAAAAATGCTGCGCTGGAACAGCTGTAATAGTAGTACCATTACAGGAAAAACTCTCCCACCATCCTAGCTCGTAAATATTCCTGATATTTCTTTTAAGAAACCAGCTTTTTAAGTTTTTAGGGACAACCCAAATTGCACTTGGATACAAAGCATTTATTTTAATAACTGTTTTTCTATCCAAGTGGTCATAGTGGTTATGAGAGATTAAAATGCAGTCCAATTGAGGAAGATCACTTAATTCAAGTCCAGGTGGGTGCTTTCTTTTTAAACTACTAATTGGCAGGGGTGAGCAGTACTTAGATAATATGGGATCGGTTAAGAAGGTAACTCCTCCGACTTTTACTAAAAACGTACAGTGGTTAACCCAACAAACTGAAGGCAGAGCGCTATCGAATTTTTTTTCTACTGGATAGGAAAAATTATTAGGTGGCTTCTCTCTTCGTTTTATTTCATCATAAAATCCTAGCTTCCATAAGATGACATGCCAAAAACTTCTTTTAATTTTTTTAATATGAGGATTAGAGAATTTTTTACTTTTACGTAAAATTTCTGAATTTTCTAGATCATGCATCAGCTTCTTGCTATTATAATTCTTATATTTATGAAATATAAAACAAAATAATTTTTCTCTAGTATAAACCTATGAAAATAAACGAAAATGCAAGCACCACCAGTCAGGTAAAAAAACTTTTTAATCTGTCTTTACCTTTGATGATCTCGTCTTTAGCCACTCTTCTCATGATTTTCGTGGATCGTATTTTTTTGGCGAATTACTCCATTGATACTTTAAATGCAGCTGTTAGTGCGGGAACTTTAGCATGGGCCTTCTTAGGAGGATTTGGCATGATAACAGCTATGAGCCAAGTCTTTGTTTCTCAATATAATGGATCCAATCAGCAAAAAGAGGTGGGAAAAGCTGTTTGGCAAATGATTTGGGTAGGCATTTTTTCCCTTTTCTTGTTTGTTCCTATGGCATTTTTTGCCGCCCCCTTTATTTATAAAAACTCCCCTCACCAGATCAGCTACTTTTTTTGGCTGATGATCTTTGCTCCAGGTTATGCCCTTATGACGGCCTTATCGGGATTTTATATTGGTAGAGAGAAAACCAAACTCCTTATTTTACTAGCGCTTGTTGCAAATCTCATAAATATAGCTTTGGATCGAGCTTTTATCTTTGGCGTAGAAGGGGTAGTTCCTGAAATGGGGATAAAAGGTGCAGCCATCGCTACCTGTACGGGTTACTTAGTACAGGCATTTATTCTGTTATTATTGTTTTTAAAGAAAATCCATAAAGAAACGTACGGAACCAATCATTGGAAGATTCATAAACCCCTCTTTTTAAAAAGCTTGAAGGTAGGAGCCCCCCAAGGGATATTTTATGGCTTAGAAATTGTAGGATGGGCCGTTTTTTTTGAAATGATGTCTAAAGTTAGCTTTTTGCACATCACTGTCTCGTCTATTTGTCAAAGTATTATCATTCTTCTTTCTTTTTTCATGGACGGACTAACTAGAGGAGTAGCCTCTATTGCTGGCAACTTTATTGGCGCTAAAAAATATGATTTGATTTCTAAAGTCTTTAGAGCTGGTATTACCCTTCAGATTGGATTTAGTTTAATTCTTGCCTTATTACTCACTTTAGATCCTAAAGTAACACTATCCGTTTTCTTTCCTGTAACCAACTCAGAGTTTGTAGCTATTCAAGATGGTTTTTCTGAGGCGCTACAAGTGAGTTTAATTTTTGTCTTTTTCTATATAACATTTGAAGGTTTTAGATGGGTGATATCGGGGCTTCTAAGTGCTGCTGGAGATACTTTATTTTTATTAATCGCTGGAGCTGGATCTGTGTGGGTATTTTTGCTGCTTCCAGTTTACTTAATTGTTGTGAGATATTCCCAGCCCATTGAATGGGCTTGGGCTACTGCCTTCTTCTATAGTGTAATCACATATGCAATCTATTATTTTAGATATGTCAAAGGCAAGTGGAAAAACATTGTGTTAATTGAAGACTCTCAGTTAGAAGACTGAGTTGCTCTATTATAAAAACACATATAAGCGTCTTGCTTTAGATTCTCTATACTTTCAATAGACACTTCATTTATACTTTTATCACTGCATTCATACCACCTGTTATTCTTTTTGACATAAGAAACATAATGGCCACTTTCTGTTGTATCGCCAAAGTGCACAATAAAGCTGCTTAAATTATAGGCAAGATCATCGTTGGATCTTTCTATAACTAACTCTTTATTAAGATTAAGATTGAACGGTATGTTAAGCGGGTTTTTAAGTTTAATCGATTCATATACAGCATTCAAGGAATATTGAGAAAGACCAAAAAGAGATAAAAGGTAATTAATGGCTTTCATCCACCATGGAAAATATGAGTGTTGTTGAAATCTCTTAGCTGTCACTGTAAAAAATGGAGGGATTTTCTCGAAGCTTGTTGTCTCCCAGTTTCCTAAGGGATTCAAGACATGCAAGTAAGCATTTTCCAACATCTTTGCCAAAGGTGTTGTAGAAATATCTTGACATTCTTCACTTTTTAGGTCTACTGGAAAATAATTAGGTACTAACCCAGGTCCAGCCACTCTTTCTCCTGAGCTGGAATGGTAAACCTGACTTCTATTAGCAGCTTTACCTGATAATAATTTAGCAAAACCTTGCCACACGTCATCAGGATCATATTGATCTCTAGAAGGTGGCATAAATGGGACAACTGCTGTCAAAGCTTCTCGAAGAGGCTGTAGGTTTAATTCTGATTCTGTAGCATAGCTACGTTGCATATTCTTTAACTCTTTGACAAGAGAGCTTATTTTTTCTTTTTCATCCTGATTTTCAATGACAATAGACCCTACTGTATTTCCTATAGCAATAGAATCAGGGTTAGGAAGTCTCTCAATTTCATCGATAATAGCGCTTTGATGTATAAGCGATTGAAATAAAGAGTTTAGAAAACAGTTATTACCACTATTTATTAAACTAACCGGCTTTTTGATTCCAATAGATTTAACACTGTAATCGATTTGAAGTGATGTAAAACGATCTCCACTAGCATCGGTTATTCTTCTCACCAAAGATGTGTTTAAAAATGAAGTTACTAATTGTGTTAGACAGTTATTATCTCTTCTTCGACAGCAAAAAATGTTATTTAGCATGTAAACCTTTTTTATTAAAAAAATGAAGCAAAAATATTACATTCATTAAGACTTTTTTTTCATTAAGAAATAGATATAGGAAAAGAGTCTGTTAGTTTTTTTTCACCCCAAAACTGCATGGGGCCAGGTAATAAGTAATGATCCTCAATCATCCAAGCAGATCTTTTGTTAACTAGCCTCTTAAAAGTTTCTGTAGAAGTATCGATCAAATATTTTTTTATGACAGGCTTTTCTTTACCATGTCGCTTTTCTAAGTTCATAAAAGAAACAATAGGAATGCCTTTTATCTCCCAGGAATCACTTGGTTTATTGAGGTTTGAAACACAGCATATATAACCACTTAACCCAGAGTAGATAAGTAATGAGGCAGTATATCCTAAACAATAACAATAATCAGCATCAAAATTGCTGGGCATACAGCTTCTTCCTTCATAACCGAAGAAATGGGTAACCGCATTAAATTTTCCTTGAAAACTTTTGTCATGCTGTAGTTCTTTTTTGAGCATTTCTACTAAAAGATGCTCAGTTTCAATTTTAGAAACTTGCACGTTGCCATGCGGATCTCTATCTATCAATAGCTGTTCTTTAATTTTTTCAGGAAAAATACAAAAACAGCTCTGGCTTTCCTGAGACAAATGATTCGTTACATAGTCTATTTTTTCAGAAGGTTCAGATAATTGGTTAATATGAGCTAAATGTTCTTTCCCTGTCGCTAGCAATTCATTTAGCTCTTTTATAAGAGCTTTAACTTCTGGGATAAATTCAATTAAACCTTCAGGGAGTAGAACTACACCATAGTTTTTTTTATTTTTAGACCTTTCAATCACAAAAGATGCTAAATCTTGCACAATTTGTTTTAAGGTAAGTTTTTTTTCTGCAATTTCTTCTGCTATAAGGACATAATTAGGTTGAGTTTTTAAGGCACATTCTAATGTAATATGAGAAGCAGACCTTCCCATAAGTCTAATAAAGTGATAATATTTTTTAGCAGATAATGCATCTTTGCAGATATTACCTATTAATTCAGCATAAGTTTTGCACGCTGAGTCAAAGCCAAAAGACATTTCAATATATTCATTTCGCAAGTCGCCGTCTATCGTTTTAGGAGCGCCTATTACTTTGGCCTGACATCCTTTTTCCGCAAAATACTCAGCTAAAACAGCAGCATTGGTATTGGAATCATCCCCTCCAATAATTAAAAGGCCATCGAGTTCCAATTGTTGTGTTGTTTTTAAAGACTTTTCTAACTGTTCTGGTGTTTCAATTTTTGTCCTACCAGATCCTAACAGATCAAATCCTCCCTGGTTACGGTAGTCTTTAAGCAGGTCCTCAGTAATTTCAATACTGTTATTGTCAACAATTCCACTAGGTCCATTCAAAAAACCTATTAACACATTGTCTGAGTGAATTTCTCTTAAGGAATCAAAAAGACCTGAAATAACATTATGCCCGCCCGATGCCTGTCCACCAGAAAAAACAACTCCCACTCTTAATGAAATCTCTGAAAAAGATTTATCATCTTGGTCAAACTCTACAATTGGCTGATTGTTCGCATGGGGGAAAAGTTTTTTAATATCTTCATGGACTTTAGGTACATTGCCTTTTTTGATAGATATTTTTTTAAGATCCTGAAGCACTGGGGGCATTTTGGGTTTATAATGTAACCGAAGGGTAGATAAAGGACTTTTTTCCATTTATGACTCTCAATTTTTTTTAAGTTTAACGAAAATAATTGAATTTCTCAAGAGAGGCCTTTCTTGATATTAATATCCTATACCATTTACCCTTTATCTATTAAATTGGAAAATTTTCATGAAAACAGCAGCTATTATACCAGCCAGACTAGAAAGTAGTCGATTTCCGGAAAAGCTGCTTTTCCCCATATTGGGAAAGACATTAATTCAACGGACTTATGAGAATGCTAAAAATTGTTCAGATGTAGAAGACGTTTTTATAGCAACTGATAATAAAAAAATAGCTGACCACTGCCTTGGGTTTGGTGCCCAGATATTGATGACAGATGCTTGCGAAAATGGAACAGAGAGACTTGCTAAAGCACTTATGCAATATAATTTTTTAAATCAATATGACCTGATTGTAAATATCCAAGGAGATCACCCCTGTCTTCAAAGCTCGACTATTTCTTCTACAATATCTTGTTTAGAAAGTGACTCTGAAGCCATGGTTGCAACAGCTGTTATTCCTTTAGAGGATCTTTCAAAAATTGCATCCCCCCACACTGTTAAATGTGTGTTTAATCAGCAGAATAGAGCCCTCTATTTTAGCCGCTCTACTATTCCATTTGCAGCTAAAAAGTGCTATCAGCATCTCGGCCTATATGCTTATCGAAAAGATTTTTTGGAAAAACTCCCCTCTTTTCCTTCCACTTTTTTGCAAAGACAGGAAGATCTAGAGCAACTTAAAATATTAGAACTAGGTTACATTATAAAAATTACCATCGTAGAAGATGTGGATATCGCTATCGACATACCTTCCGATGTGACAACATTAAAGAATTTCTTATGTCAATTAAATACATCTTTATAACAGGCGGAGTAGTCTCTTCTTTAGGCAAGGGGCTCACTACAGCAGCTATAGGAAACTTGCTTGAAGCAAGAGGTTTAAACATTGCTATTTTAAAATTGGATCCATACCTCAATGTGGACCCAGGAACAATGAACCCATTTCAGCATGGTGAAGTTTATGTAACGGACGATGGCTCTGAAACAGATCTCGACTTAGGGCATTACTACCGTTTCACCAAAAGTCCTCTTTCGAAAGTTTCTAACGCTACATCTGGTCAAATTTATGAAACAGTCATTAAAAAAGAGCGTAAGGGTGAATACCTTGGAAAAACCGTTCAAGTAATTCCTCACATTACCGATGAAATAAAAAATCGCATTACAGCAGTTGCCAAACAGTCTCAAAAAATAGATGTTGTACTTATTGAAATTGGAGGCACCGTAGGAGATATAGAATGCCTTCCTTTCTTAGAAGCTATAAGACAGTTTAGATACGAACATCATGATGACTGTGTAAATATTCACTTGACATATGTTCCTTATTTAAAAGCTGCTGGTGAAGTAAAGACAAAGCCGTCTCAACATTCAGCCATGATTTTGCGAGAAATTGGTATCATTCCTGATATGATTTTATGTCGTTGTGAGCAGGCTTTAAGCGACGAAATTAAAGAAAAAATTTCCCTTTTCTGCAATGTCTTAAAACAAGATGTTTTTGATGAAAAAGATGTTGACTCAACTATCTATGAAGTTCCCTTAGAGCTTCATAAACAAGGATTAGATGAAAGAATTTTAACACTGCTTAGCCTGCCTGCTAAGCAAGCTGACTTGAGCGCTTGGAAAGAGATGGTAGCTATTGCTATCAAGCCTAAGCAAAAACTTAAAATTGGTGTAGTAGGTAAATACGTTGACCTTAATGACGCATATAAGTCTATTTATGAAGCGCTGTATCATGCATCAATTGCAGCACATGTCGATTTAGATATTTGTAAAATTGAATCTGACAAAGTTGATCATGAGTCTCAATTAGAAAAGTGTGATGGCTATTTAGTTCCAGGTGGTTTTGGGCAAAGAGGCTGGCTTGGCAAAATATTTACAGCTAAATATTGCAGAGAAAACAACATTCCATTTTTTGGTGTATGCCTCGGCATGCAAATTATGATCGTAGAGTTTGCAAGAAATGTGCTTGGAAAAGGAACTGCTCATTCTGTAGAAGTTGATCCCCATACCGAGTTCCCTGTCATATCTCTTATGGAAGAACAAAAAAAGATTGAAAAGTTAGGAGCTACAATGCGCCTCGGCTCTTACCCTTGCCTTTTAAAGCCTGAATCCAAGGCCTATTTAGCTTATGGCAAAAAAGTAGTGCAAGAACGGCATAGACACAGATATGAGTTTAATAATGAGTTCAAAGAAGAGTTCGAAAAACATGGTATGGTCTTTGCGGGAACTTTAAATGAAGGATCCTTATGTGAAATCGCTGAAATTTCTCATCATCCTTGGATGGTAGGGGTTCAGTTTCACCCAGAGTTTAAATCTAAGCCATTAGAACCTCATCCACTATTTACCAGTTTTATTAACGCAGCAAAGGAAGCTAAATGGGGAAAATCTTAAGTATTGATTTTGGGCTTGCTAGGATTGGCATTGCCATTTCAGATGAAAACAAACGAATGGCACTCCCTTTAACTACAGTCCCAGGGGGTAAAACAATAGAATCAAGTGTATCGAATGTTTTAACCCAACTTTCTGACACTCTGCAAAATGTAGAAAAAATCGTAGTGGGACTTCCTTTAAATATGAATGGGACGGAAGGAGAAATGGCTCTATTAGTCAGGCAGTTTGGCACTTTACTTGAAGAAAAGACTGGAATAGAAGTTGCCTACTTTGATGAAAGACTCACTTCAAGTGCAGCTCATAAAGAATTAAAAGGAATCAAGACTTCTAGAAAAAAAAGAACATCCAAAGTAGATCAAATTGCTGCAACTATGATTTTGCAAAGTTTTTTAGACGCGAAACAATAAAGTGTGTAAAAAAAAAATTACATTCGTTATTCCATAGTAAAAAAGCAGTTATGCCATGAATGCTCATCCTTTAGAAGAAGAAGGCCGTTCTACCAGGAGTATTGATCCCTGCATTGTTGTCATTTTTGGGGCCACTGGAGACTTAACGGCAAGAAAGCTTATGCCGGCTATTTACAACCTTGCTCGTGAATCCCTTCTACCCGCAAACTTTGGTTGTGTGGGATTTGCAAGAAGACCTAAAAGCCACGATGAGTTTAGAGAAGAGATGAAAAAACAGGTATCAGATCATTCTCGAGTAAAGCCCATTGAGGAAAATATCTGGTCCAACTTCCATGAAAAATTGTTTTATCACCAGTCAGAGTTTGATAAGGACGAAGGCTATGAGAAGTTAAAAGGCTTTTTAGGAGAGCTAGATGCTAAGCTAGGAACTAAAGGAAATCGAATTTTTTATCTTTCTGTTCAGCCAAAATTTTTCCCTCTTATTATTGAAATGCTTTCTAAGCATGGGTTGATTTATAAAGAAAATGAAAACAATTGGTCTAGAGTTATTATTGAAAAACCTTTTGGAAAGGATTGGAAGTCATCTATGGATCTTCAAAATCATATCCAAAAGTTTATCACCGAAGAGCAAACGTATCGGATAGATCATTATCTAGGAAAAGAAACCGTTCAAAATTTATTAGTGTTCCGTTTTGCCAACTCCATATTTGAGTCTATATGGAACTATAAACATATTGATCATGTACAAATTACTGTCGCAGAAGATTTAGGGATTGGAAATCGCGGCGAGTTTTTTGAAGAAGAAGGTCTTTTACGAGATATAGTGCAAAACCATATGATGCAGCTTTTGTCTATTGTGGCTATGGAACCACCTATTGACTTAAGTGCAAAAGGAATAAGAGATGAAAAAGTAAAAGTACTTCAATCCATTAGGCCTTTAAGTAAAAATGACTTTCAAAATAATTTGGTAAGAGGTCAATACGGCAAAGGATTCATTGAAGGAGAACAGGTCAAAGCCTATAGGCAGGAAGAAGAAGTTGATAAAAGCTCTAACATAGAAACTTTCGTTGCTTTAAAACTCTACTTAGATAACTGGAGATGGACTGGTGTTCCATTCTACTTAAGAGGCGCTAAAAGACTTCCTAAAAAGGTGACAGAAATTGCTATTATTTTTAAAGATGCTCCGGGTCTTCTTTTTAAACATCACAATAGCAAAAATGACCCTAATGTTTTAGCAATTAGAATTCAGCCGGATGAGGGCATTTCTATGAAAATGAATTGTAAAGTTCCGGGGCCTTCCTCTCCTGTGCAGCCTGTAAAAATGGACTTTCGCTATGGAGCCTACTTTGGAAAAACTCCACCTGAAGCCTATGAGCGTTTGATATTAGAGTGTATCCTAGGAGACAGCACTTTATTTGCACGCGCGGATGAAGTAGAGCAATCCTGGAAAATTTTTACCCCCATATTAGAATACTGGTCAAAAAATCCTCCGAAAAACTTCCCTAATTACCCTTCAGGAAGCTGGGGGCCTAAAGAAGCTGATGATTTAATGGCCAGAGATAATAGGAACTGGAGAATTCCGTAAAAAATGATCTCCCAAAAAATTATAGTCCCTTCAAAAATTGAACAAGAGCTCTTTCAAATTTGGGATTCACTTGCCAAAAAAAATAAAACAAGAGCCTCTTTATTTAATCTTATAGTTTATACTAAACAAAATGAGCGCTGTGACAATGTTCGAAAAATTGTACAGTCTATTGTAGAAAAATTTCCTTGTCGCGTTTTATTTATTACTCATGATGATCAAACAAAGAAAAACTTTTTAAAAACAGCGATATCTGTTCTTTTTCAAAAAGAAAAAGATTCTGATACTGCATGTGATAGTATTGACATCGGTGTTTCCGGCAGTGATGTTGAAAAAGTCCCTTATTTATTATCACCTCACTTTTTGCCAGATCTACCCATTTATCTTCTTTGGCCTGAAAACCCGATAGAAAGTAAAGGACTATTTGAGAAACTTAAAAAATTTGCCTCAAGAATTATTTTTGATTCTGAAAGTTTTGAAAGTGTTTATCAATTTGCCAGATATACACTTCAAATGTCAAAAGTACATCCATCTATAGATTTTGCAGATATTCAATGGATTTATATGGAAAATTGGAAAAACTGCATTGCTGCAACCTTTTATTCTGAAGAACGACTGAAAAAATTACAGAGATCAAAAACAATAGAGATCCATTACAATGCAGCACATAATTTGAGTTTTGCTCAAAATGTTACACAAGCTCTCTATTTTCAAGGCTGGCTCTCTTCTAGACTAGGCTGGCACTTTTCAAAGGGGGATAAAAAATCTAAGACTTTAATCATCTTATATAACGAAGACACTACCTTCAAATTAATACCTAATTACAATAAGGAGCCAAAGGATTTTTCCAAGGTAATTATTACAACAAAAAATAAGGAAGAATTTCATTTTGTAAAAAAAGAAGCAAAGCAAGAAGAGGTATTAATAAAAGTAAACACACAAGACCAATGTGAGCTCCCCTATACATATTATATGGGCAATATCGAAATGGGAAGCTTCTTATCCAATGAACTTACCTATAAAGGCACCAGTACCCACTTTTTGCAAACTTTAGATAAATTAAATAAGCAATGATTGATAGTAACTGTAAAGGAAGAATACAAAGTTTAGATGACAGAAAAAACATTGTCATCTGTGGTGATAAAGACAAGACGATAGAATTTTCTGTAGATCACTGGGTGGAACTCTCTAGGCAATCAATAAGAGATCGAGGTAAATTTGCAGTAGCACTCTCTGGGGGATCCACACCCAAAGCAATATATCAAAAACTATGCACTTCCCCCATAAAAGAAAAAATTCAATGGAAAAACGTTTTACTTTTTTTTGGAGATGAAAGGTCAGTGGCTCCTACAAGCGCTGAGAGCAATTATCACATGGCCATGGAAGCTGGATTTAAAAATGTCCCGCTACTTAAACAAAATATTTTTCGAATGCAGGCTGAAAAAAACATCAAAAAAATGGCTAAAGATTATGAAGGGTTGATTAAAGAAGAAATTGACGGCATTTTTGACCTTGTCATGCTAGGGATGGGAGATGATGGCCATACCGCGTCCCTTTTTCCTAATACACAAGCATTAAAAGAAGAATCAGCTCTAGTTATAGAAAATGAAGTTCCTCAAAAAAAGACCTGGCGTATGACGTTAACCTTACCTTGCATTAACCATGCAAGAAATATCGCCTTTTATGTAATTGGAGAATCCAAGAAAGAAATGGTAAAAAAAGTTTTACTCCCCTTGCCTGGATCAGACACTTATCCCTCTCAGCTTATTGGAACTAAAGAAACCAAAGCCCTTTGGATTCTAGATGACCAAGCAGCTTTGTTGCTCAAAACATCTTCAAAATGATATCTTATATGCCTTATGTTAGTGTTAGGAATAGAATCAACTTGTGACGAAACAGCTGCTTCAATAGTAGAAAGCGGTGAAAAAATACTTTCAAATATTATTTACTCACAATCTGATCTTCACAAGAAATATGGCGGTGTATTTCCAGAACTTGCTTCTAGAAAACATGTTGATGTTATTACAAATGTCATTGATGAAGCCATACTTCAAGCTCAGGTTAAAAAAGAAAATATAGATCTTATCGCCGCTGCTAATGGACCTGGATTAATAGGAGCCTTGTTGGTAGGTGTCAATGCAGCTAAAGCGTTATCGTATGCTTGGAATATCCCACTAGTTGGCGTCAATCATGTAGAAGCTCATATTTATGCTGCCATGATGGGGCAACAAAAAATATTTCCCTCTCTAGGAGTTGTCCTTTCCGGCGGACATACCTTTTTAATTCTCATGCATGATTTAAAAAGCTATACACTTATTGGAACAACACAAGACGATGCAATAGGCGAAGCATTTGATAAAACGGCGTCCATTTTAAATTTACCCTATCCAGGAGGACCTGAAATTGAAAAGCTAGCTGCAGGCGCAGATGAAAATAAATATTTATTTAAAACACCATTTCTAAAGGATCGCCCTTTTGATCTTTCCTTTAGCGGGATAAAAACTAAAGTTTTATATACCGTAAAAGGACAGGGAAAAAGCAAAAAAGATCCAGATCAAATTGATGGGGAAGATAAAAAGCACCTAGCGGCCTCATTTCAAAAAATAGCTTTTGATTCGGTAATTCAAAAAATGGAAAAGGCGGTTAAGACTCATTCCTTACAAGCAGTTTATTTAGGAGGAGGGGTGACTCAAAATAATACTTTAAGGAAAATGGTCCATGCCAAGTTTTTAAATTTCCCTGTATTTTGGCCCGCATCTGCACTGAGTTTAGATAATGCAGCTATGATCGCAGGGCTCGGATTTCATAATTTTCAAAACCAAAAATTGACAACTCTTTCAGATCTTGATGTAAAAATGCGAATTCCCCTTGAGGATTTGAGTAAAAATTAGTAAAATCTCACTTTTAATCTTTAATTGGTGGAAAAAATGGCTAGAAAAGGACCGAGAGAAATTACTAAACTTAAAAGTACAGGAAGTAAAGAAGTTTATTGGACAACTAAAAATAAGCGCAATGTCACTGAAAGACTTGAGCTTAAAAAGTATGATAAGACTTTAAGAAGACATGTAATTTTTAAGGAATCAAAATAATAGTGTATGAGCTTCGCCTCGCATTAAGGTATTTACTTCCTAAAAAAAGAGCCATATCTACTTCAATAATTTCTATAATATCTTTTATAGTAATTTCTTTAGTAGTTTGGCTCTGTTTAGTTTTCCTTTCAGTAACTTCTGGGCTGGAAGAAAATTGGCTCAGCAAACTCACTCAATTAAATGCCCCTTTAAGAATTACACCTACCTCAAAATACTATTCATCTTATTATTATTTAATAGATACTATTTCTCAGAACTCAGATTATGAAACTAAAACAATAGCTGAAAAGCTAAGTGCACCTCAGTCAAATCCTTACCAATCAAACATAGACGCTGATATCCCCTATTTTTGGCCTCAAAAAGAAACTCTATCAAATGGCTCTGCAAAAGATCTTGTGAAAGACATGTACTCTTCTTTGCAAGATTTGCAAAAACAAGAACCTTCTCTTTATTTTCAAGACTATGAAATGAGCGGGGCTTTTTTAAGACTGTCTCTTAGTCGTGATCAAGGAGAGCACTTACCTTTAAAAACATCCTTTTTATCGCAGATGTCTTACCTTCTATCTTTTCAAGGTAGCAATCCTCATTTAAAGGAGTTAATGCTGCAGCCAACTGTGGATGATATAAACCACCTACTTATTCAACCTGAAATTCCTATTACGCAAGATGCATATTATCCTACCTTTAAAAATGAGGGCATCAATAGATCTGTCTTAGATCATATTGATATTTTAGAGGTGAAATCAAATAGTAAGTTTTCTATGTCCGGTCAGATCCTGCCAGAAGGAGTTGAATTTTCAGTTAAAAAAAGCCCCTTTTCTTCTACATGCACGATTTTAAATAAGAAAAATAATAAAGATGATTGTCTAAAAAAAGTAGGCGATACAGTTTACATAAATAAAGAGCCCTTTAACTTTCATGAATTGACTTTCGTTTTTGAAAAACCCGTAACCATGAAAGTTATTGCCTTCCAAAATAAGCCAACTTTACATCTCGAAGTAGAAACTGAAATCCAAGGAAGAAAATCAACCGGCAGTCTACCTTTTTTAGGGTTGACTATAGAAAAGGCTAAGCCAAAAGTTTTTTTCGATATTGCCCCCAAATCCCCTCCTTTTTGGGCATATTATGTGAAAGATATAGGCTGGAAATTACCTGAAAAAGGCGTGCTTCTTCCTAAAAGCTACAAAGATAGTGGGATTTTGATAGGCGATCCAGGATACTTAGCTTATAACAGCACAACGGCCAGCTCATCACAAGAGCAGAGGATTTCCTTTAAAGTAGCCGGCTTCTACGATCCAGGTGTTATGCCAACAGGGAACCGTTTTATCTTTGCACCTCAAGAGATTGTAAGAACCATTAATGCAAGCTCTTCTTTTCTAACTACAGACAGTGCAACAAATGGCATCATGCTTTGGACTACTCCTATAAAGAAAGCATTAGACATTAAGCCCCTTATATCTAGCCAACTTAAAAAAAGAGAACTAGATTCTTATTGGAAAGTAGAAAGTTATGAAGACTATGAATTTTCCAAAGACTTAATTGAACAGTTTAAAAGCGATAAATTACTTTTTACTTTGATTGCCCTTATTATTTTAGTTGTTGCCTGCTCAAACATCATTTCTATGCTTCTTTTGCTGATAAATGACAAAAAGCAGGAAATTGCCATTTTGCTAAGTATGGGAGCTACTAGAAAAAGCATTTCTTTAATTTTTGGGCTGTGTGGTTTTATTACAGGACTCATGAGCAGCTTCGCAGGAATTTTAGCTGCTATTTTTACTTTAAAGAACCTAGATGTTATTTCTTCTTTTTTAAGTTCCCTTTTAGGGCATCAAGCATTCAATGCTTCTTTTTTTGGAGATCATCTTCCTAACCATCTAAGCTACGACGCTCTATTTTTTATAGCTGTAATTACACCTATTATTGCACTTATTGCAGGACTAGTCCCAGCTATTAAAGCCTCTCGATTGAAACCCTCATCTATCTTGAGGTCCCAATGAAATACCTAATAGAAGTATGCAACCTATCAAAGTCTTTTTATTTTCCTAAAAAAATTGATGTGTTAAAAGATGTTTCTCTTTCTATTGAAAAAGGAAAGTCAGCAGCTATCATGGGCGCTTCAGGAGAAGGAAAAACAACTCTCTTACATTTGATTGGGAGCCTGGAAAAACCTGATTGTGGCAAAGTCTTGATCAAAGAAAAGGAGGTAACTTCACAAAACTGCGCTTCCATTAGAAACTCTTTGATTGGTTTTATATTTCAAACATCTAATTTGCTAGAGGATTTGACTGCTTTAGAAAATGTAATGCTCCCCTCTATGATTGCAAGAAAAAACGATAAACTACAGCTCAAGAAAGCTTATGAACTGTTAGATATGGTTGGCCTTTCCAATAGAAAGCACTTTTATGCAAAACAGCTTTCAGGGGGAGAAAAACAACGAGTTGCTATAGCAAGAGCCTACATCAATAACCCTGAAATTATTTTAGCAGATGAGCCTTCAGGAAATTTAGATCATGAAAACGCTACAATAATCCATGAAATGCTTATTAGTTCGTGCAAAGACTTCAATAAAACTCTCATCCTTGTTACACACAATCAAGAATTAGCTTCTTATTGCGACCTGCAATACTTGCTTAAAAATAAACAGCTCATTATTTCTAAGTGACTGTTAAAAAAATATTTGCTTTTTACAAAGTATAACATTTATGTTCGTCTCCTTGTTTTCTATGGTGAACATATGGCAATAGCGACAAACCAAGTTTTTCTGCAACCCAACTTTAAATGCTTAATAGAAAGGCAATCTGAACATCCTGAAACTATAAGAAAAATAGACTTCCTTCAATCGGAAATTCTTCAAGAACTACCCATTACTCCCTATGAGTTATCCGATTGGATAATAACTTCTAATCTACCTCAAGAACTTCAAAACCTTTTAGCTCGAAATTGCTGGGACTTAGTAGATCTTATTAATGCAAAAGTTCCGTTAAAAGCTATTTTAGAAATTTCCGACAAGGAACTCCAAGAGCAAGTTATCCGTAAATCTGGAAATATAGCATTACTGATAGATATTGGAATTACACTTCCCCAAATAATAGAAATAACAGACAGAAAAACCCAAAGTCTTGTTGTTAATAATGCCTCAAAATTAGTAGCTCTTCATAATATTGGCATTACTTTTGAAATGTTCATTAGACTTAAGATGCCACTTCAATACCTTATATTAAAAAACAGCCTTGGATTAGAGCATCTATTTAAAAAAGGGGTTAGTTTCGAAGATATCAGAAAATTCAACGAAGGGCTACAACGATCAATTGTTAGTAATTCTTATAATCTTTCCTGCCTTATTAGCAATAAATCTTTTTTTTATCAAATTATGATGCTTGAGGATAACTTTCCTTACAAAATAATAAATAACCCTAAAGAGTTCACAATTCTAATCAAATGGGGTGTTTCCTTAAAAAAAATGATGGACTGGGATGATGAAATACTTTCTAGAGGATTAACTTATAGTCATAGTTTAGAAATACTTGCTTTAGAAGGAGTTTCTATAGAAAAGGTTCTAGAACTAGAAAAAAACTTATTCATGCTGATAATTTCTGATCCTTATCTTATTGCTGCTATTTTAACTTCAGGAATATCTTTTAATAAACTTATTGCATCAGGCAAAACCTTCCTTCGAGAACTAATCCAAAATGGTTTTAACTTGGCAGAACTTTCTAAAGTTGGTATTTCTTTTATATCTTTATTTTCTCTCGAAAACAATCTTAGAAGCCTAGTTTTAAACAATGGCGCTACAATGTGTGAACTAATAAAAATGGGAGTTCCAGCAACATTTTTTTTACAGAGATTAGCCAACCTAAAAAGAATGCATTACTCCAGTTTTAAAATGCCAACTATGCTACGCAAAGTTTAGAACATTTTATTTGTCTATATCGTCTTGTCTGTGTTAATCTAGCTAATGAATTCGTAAAAAAAAACCTTAATTCATTTTTATTATAATTAGCATACGATTTGTTTTTAATTAGTAATCAATTACCTAAGCATTTTGCTAAATTTATAAAAGAAAATTTTTCGGAGTGATCAAATGCAAATTTCAATTATTGGGACTGGATATGTCGGCCTTGTTACTGCTGCATGTTTAGCAGAAATGGGACATACAGTTACTTGTTTAGATATTGATGAGAAAAAAATCAACAACTTGCATGAAGGCATTATTCCGATTTATGAACCTGGATTAAGTGAACTCGTTAAAAGAAACATCAAAGCAAATCGGCTTTTTTTTACTACTTCTTACACCTACGCAGTAGAAAACTCCGATGTATGCTTTATAGCAGTACCCACCCCCTCTTCTGAAGATGGATCATGTGACTTATCATATGTTTTGAAGGCTGCAAAAAGCATTGCTGAATGCATGACTAAGCCAATGATTATTGTAAATAAATCAACTGCACCTGTTGGCACCTGCGATAAGATAGAAGAAAAGATACAAGCACATATAAAAAGCGGTCTTACTTTTGATGTTGTGTCTAATCCTGAATTTTTAAAAGAAGGCTCAGCTATCCATGACTGTATGAAACCAGATAGAATTGTTATCGGAGTAAATAGTGAAAAAGCAGCAGCCGTCATGAAGAAAATTTATGCTCCTTTTACCTTAAATCACGACCGCATCCTCATTATGGATCGCAAATCCTCCGAGATGACTAAATATGCAGCTAACGCCATGCTTGCCACGAGAATTTCTTTTATGAATGAAATTTCTAGGATTTGTGAAAAGGTAGGAGCTGATGTAAATGAAGTAAGAAAAGGAATTGGCTCTGACACACGGATTGGCTATAGCTTTTTATATCCAGGGATTGGTTATGGAGGCTCTTGCTTTCCTAAAGATACTGATGCTCTTCGTTTTCTTGCTAAGGAAAATGAATGTACTCCCCTATTATTAGATGCTGTTCACGCTGTTAATGTTCAGCAGAAAAAAGTTCTCACAGAAAAAATAGTTAAGTACTTCGACACAAAAGGAGGGCTTAAAGGAAAAACAATCGCTATCTGGGGACTCTCTTTTAAACCTGACACAGATGACATGAGAGAAGCACCTTCTGTTACTATCATAAAAGATCTAAGTGAAAAAGGAGCTATTCTTCGTTTATATGACCCTATTGCTATGGACAATGCTAAAAAGCTTTTGGAAAATCACCAAAACTTAATATGGTGCACCAGCGAAGCTGAAGCTGCCAAGGGATCAGATGCTATTGCTCTTTTAACTGAATGGAAACAATTTCGACTCATTAACTTCAAACCCATCCAAGATACTATGAAAGGTTCAGCTTTTTTTGATGGTAGAAATCAATATAAGCCGGAAGAAATGAAAAATTTTGACTACATTGGGATAGGCGTTCCAGATCATATTTTAGAAAATGACATTCATTGAAACATACACACGTGAGCTTAGTCATATAATTACTACAAGGCTGCATGAGCTTATTCATTCTCATGCAAAAAAACATAGTATCTTATATGAAGCTGCTAACTACTCACTACACTCTAAAGGGAAAAGACTTCGACCTATTCTTACACTTGCAGCAGCAGAAATGTTTACTGTAGAAAAAAGCCTTGCTTTAGATCCAGCCTGCTGCATTGAGCTAATTCACACATATTCCTTAATTCACGACGACTTGCCTAGTATGGATGATGATGACTTTAGGAGAGGTAAGCCTTCCTTGCATAAAGCCTATCCAGAATCCATAGCAATTTTAACGGGAGATTTTTTGCTGACTTTTGCTTTTGAAGTACTTGCTAATAGCAAAAATATAAGCAGTGATAAAAAAATAGAGCTCATCAGGATATTGTCACAAAAAGCTGGAGCTGAAGGAATGATAGCAGGCCAGGCAATTGACCTGTTGAATGAAGGAAAATCAATAGAGTTCGATGACTTAAAAGATATGCACTTTAAAAAAACGGCCGCTTTATTAAGTGCCTGCTTGGAGTTTGCAGCTGTTTTAGGAAATGCTAAACCAAGAGAGTTTGATGTGCTTAAATCTTATGCACTAGATCTAGGTTTGGCTTTTCAAATTCAAGATGACATACTTGATGTTACAGCTTCTTTTGAGTCTTTAGGCAAACCTACAAAATCAGATATCATTAATCAAAAAGCGACTTCCATTAGCTGCTTAGGACTCGAAAAAGCCAAGGAATATGTAAATTTTTTACATGAAAACTGTATACAAGCTTTAAGCAAACTAGATAGACCTACAAAAATTTTAAAGGAGTTAACTACAAAATTAATTTTAAGAAATTCATAAAAATGATTTAATCCCTTCCATGGTTACTGGATTAATCGTTCAGAGCAAAATCAAGCATAAACCTGTAAAAAGGTTATTTGATATTTGCTTTAGTTTTTTAGTTCTAAGTGTAGGATTACCCTTTTATATCTTAATTTCACTAATTATATTTGCATCTTCTCCAGGTCCAATATTTTATGTGCAGCCAAGGGTAGGAAGAAAAGGGAAAATTATTAAATGTTTCAAGTTTAGAACTATGTGCATTAATGCAGAAGAAAAGCTGAAAAAAATATTGGAAAGCGATGCAGCTCTCAAAGAAGAATATAACAAATTCAGAAAGCTAAAAAATGATCCTAGGGTTTTTTCTTTTGGAAAATTTTTGAGAAAAACTTCTTTAGATGAACTGCCGCAGTTTTTTAATGTATTATTAGGCGATTTAAGTGTTGTAGGTCCAAGGCCTGCTATGCCTAGCGAAGTCGAAAAGTTTTTTAAAAATCGGGCTGAGAAAATACTCTCTATCAGACCAGGTATAACAGGTATATGGCAAACTTCAGGAAGAAACAACCTATCTTTTGAAGATAGAGTGAAATTAGATGAAATATATGTAGATAGTCAATCGTTCAAAAAAGATATGGAGCTTATTATTAAAACAATCCCCATGCTTTTTTTCTCTAAAGGTGCTTATTAAATGAATATTCCCGTATTAGTCACGGGGGGTGCTGGATATATTGGTTCAGTTGTTTGTAAAACCCTCCACAATAAAGGTTATCTGCCTATTACTTTTGATAATTTAAGCTTAGGACATAAAAGTTTTATAAAGTGGGGACCTCATTTTCATGGGGACCTTAGAAATCCTGATGATCTCAATCAAGCATTTTTAAAGTACCAACCTCAAGCTGTTATTCATATGGCTGCCTCAGCTTATGTAATTGAATCCATTCATAAGCCTGATAAATATTATACCAACAATGTCTTAGGAACGATCAACCTTTTAAATGCAATGATCAATAATAATGTAGACAGTCTAGTGTTCTCTAGCACTTGTGCTACCTACGGTTCTCCTCAAAGCATGCCGATTGAAGAAAGTCATCCTCAAAATCCTATCAACCCCTATGGAAAATCGAAGTTAATGATAGAAAGGATAATAGAAGATTACCAAAAAGCTTATCCCTTGCAATCTTGTATTTTGCGTTATTTTAATGCAGCTGGTGCCGATCTTGATTTAGAAGTAGGAGAGTCACATGATCCTGAAACGCATTTGATTCCCTTGGTTATTCATTCAGCTATAGGGGTCTCTCAAGGTTTAACCATTTACGGAAGTGACTTCAATACGCCAGATGGCACAGCTGTTCGAGATTATATTCATGTGCAAGATCTTGCTAACGCCCATGTTTTAGCCCTAGAGTACATAAAAAATAAACAAGAAAGCCTTGCGGTTAACTTAGGTACAGGTACAGGATCGTCCATTTTAGAAATAATTCAAGCTGTCCAACACAGAGTTAAAAATAAGGTCGCTTTTCGAAAAGCACTTAAAAGACAAGGAGAGCCCGCCATTTTGGTAGCAAACAATAAAAAAGCCAAAAGCACATTAAATTGGCAACCTAAGTATTCTAGCTTGGATATGATCGTAGATACAGCTTATCAATGGCAGCTTAAATGCAGGTAAAGCTCAAACTTGGCTTAAGTTTTTTGTTTGCTATTTTGCTACATTTTTGGCAAACAGCTCTTTTTCCATATTTTCATATTCATTCGTTTTTACCCTTCCTAGCTTTAAGTTTTTTATTAAAAGACAGACCAACTTCGCTTTGGATGTGCATAGCATCCGGAGTAATCATAGACTGCTTTACGTATACAAAAATGGGAATTTGGCCATTAAATTTTTGTTTACTTAACCTGACATGCTATTCCTTAAAAACTTATTTTTATGCTGATAAACCCTTGCATTTAGGTATTTATACAGCAATTCTATCTTTTGTAAGTTCCCTTTTTCATATAATTTTTCTTTTTCTTTTTGACAGAAGTCTTTCCTTTTCAGGAAAATGGATGGTAATAGATTTTGGATTTATGCCTTTAATGGATGGAGTCTATGCTATAATATGGCTTTCAGTATTTTTAGGGGCAGTTGATCAAGTAATTAAAAAATGGAAGGCTAAAGCCAAATGAAAAATGAAATATCGAGATATACATACATTGCTATTCAAGCAGCTATTTCTGCAGGAAATTATTTGAGGCAAGGGTTTAGGACGCAATTTGAAGTTGCTTCTAAGGAAGGAAAGCATAACCTTGTCACTGAATATGATTTAGGGGCTGAAAAAAAAATTATCAGCTTTATTAAAGAAAACTTTCCAGAACACGGTTTTTTAGCCGAAGAGTCTGGTGCAACAGGTCAGGATGATTTTGAAGCAAGATGGATCATAGACCCCCTAGACGGAACAGTTAATTTTGCCCATGGTATACCTTGCTTTGCAGTAAGTATTGCTATTGAGAAAAATAAAGAGATTATCTCTGGTGTTGTTTTCCAGCCAATGACAAATGAGTTATTTACAGCAGAGAAGGGCTCTGGAGCCTTTTTTAATGGAACAAAGATGACCGTTACAGACCAGGAAAACCTAGAAGAGTCTCTTTTAGCTACCGGTTTCCCCTATAACTTGGCAGAAAATCCTAGCAACTGCATTGAAGTGTTTTCAGATATACTAAAACAGGGATACCCTCTTAGAAGGCTTGGAGCTGCAGCTCTAGATCTTTGCTATGTAGCATCAGGCCGATTTGACGGTTTTTTTGAAGTTACTTTAGGTCCATGGGACTGTGCAGCTGGAAAGTTGATCGTAGAAGAGGCTGGAGGAAAAGTTACATGCTGGGATAACTCTCCATTTGATATCTTGTCTTATAAGCCTTTACTCGCTACTAATGGTAAAATCCATGATGCTTTTTCATCCCTTTTAGTGAGGTCTAAATGATCCTTATAGATGGTAGAAAAGTCGCTGCAGAAATACGAGCATCTCTTGTAGAGAAAATTAAAAATCATAAGCAAAAACCTGCCATAGTTTTTATTCTAGTCGGTGAAGACCCAGGATCGCAAGCCTATGTTCGCATGAAAAAAAAGGCAGCCCTTGAAATAGGTGTAATTTCTCATGTATTGGAACTTCCGCATGAAACAGAAGAAGAAGCCCTTTTAGAAAAAATTCGGGCATATAATGAAGATGAGACTATCGATGGGATTTTAGTACAGCAACCTCTACCTAAGCATATTGACTCTGAAAAGATTGTCAATGCTGTTCTTCCTGAAAAGGATGTAGATGGATTTCACCCTACGAATCTCGGCAAACTTCTTATTGGTCAAGAAGACGGTTTTATCTCTTGTACGCCATTAGGTGTTTTAAGACTTTTAGAGTATTATAAAATACCCATTGCAGGCCAACACGTGGTAATTGTAGGAAGAAGTAATATCGTAGGAAAGCCCCTAGCTGCATTATTAGTGCAAAAAAAACCTCATTTAAATGCTACTGTCACTATTTGTCATAGTAGAACAAAAGACCTAAAATCGATCTGCCTTCAAGGAGACATCCTTATTGCTGCTATTGGAAGAGCGGGTTTCATAAAAAAAGATATGGTTAAAAAGGGTGCAACTGTAATTGATGTGGGTATCTCAAGGATAGCTTCTCCTAATGAACCACCGCAGATAGTCGGAGACGTAGATTTTGAAGGAGTAAAAGAAGTTGCCTCAGCTATGACCCCCGTTCCAAGAGGTGTTGGACCTATGACCATTGCAATGCTCATGGAAAACACTATTTCTTCCTTCTTAAGGCGGCAAAAAACCTATGATTAGGGTTTTCCTTTTATTTATCCTCTTTTTTTGTAGCGCTTGCGAAAATAAGCCCTTGACTCATTTTAAAGGCTGGGCCATGACTATGCCTTATAGGATAGTCATAGGAAAAAAACTAACTAAAAAAGAGCAAAACAAAGTTTTAAATATAATCTATGACTCATTTAAAGAAGTTGATCTTATTTATAATAATTGGAATCCAACTTCCGAAATTTCTCTCTTTAATAACTCTGAAACAACGGAGTGGATAGAGATATCTCCTAAACTTTCCCGTTTTTTAGAGAAATGCCATGATTATGTTAAGCTATCCCAAAATCGCTTTGACCCAACTATTGGCTCTATTTTTGCAGACTGGCAACAATCACTACAAAAGCGCCAAGTCCTTGAAAAGGCACATGCTCAAGATTCTGTAGGATGGAATACAATTGAAATCAAAAAAAATGCTCTTAGAAAAACGCATAAACTTTGCAAGCTAGATTTTTGCGCCCTTTCTAAAGGGTATGCAGTTGATCTAATTATGGAAAAACTTAGAGAAAATGGTTTTCATAATATGTTTGTAGAATGGGGTGGAGAAATTAAATGCAGCGGCACACACCCACAAGAAAGAGAATGGCTCATTGAAATTCAGTCACCCGAAAAGGAAGGACTTCCTGAGGATTTCAAATATATACATTTAAAAGATCAAGCTATTGCAACAAGCGGAAATTTTATGATGTATGAATGGAAAGTAAAAGAAGAAAGTTTTTTTCACATTTTTAATCCTTTGAAAAAACGCCCTGTAAAAAAAACAGAAAATGGACCAACCTCAGTTACAGTTATTGCCCCCGATTGCATTACTGCTGATGCTTTAGCTACCGCATGCATGACTTTCGAAGAGTTAACAGATGCCATTACATGGGCCGAAAAAATTGTCGAAAAAAATCCTAATATTACTTTTTATATGGTTAATCCTAAACAAAAGGTATTCAAGAAAATTTTATGACGGGAACTATCTTTTTTGATATTGGCAATGTCTTAGTAAAATTCAGCCATGAAAAAATGGTACAACAAATAGCAGATGTATGTGGTTTGACCACTAGTGAAATTTATGATTTTCTATTTACGAAAAATTATGGCAATCAATATGAGCTTGGCAATATTTCAGGTGAAACTCTACATAAAATGCTGCTGGAACAATCTTCGAATAAAGTGTCTTTTGACACCTTAATGCATGCCGTATGCAATATTTTTGAAGAAATGGAAGGTATGCTGAACCTTATTAAAACTTTGAAGAAAAAAAAGCATGCTCTCATATTGCTTTCGAATACATGTGAAGCGCACTTTGACTTTATTGAAAAGCACTACCCCATAGTTAAATACTTTGATAATAAGGTGCTCTCCTATAAAGTAGGGTTAAGAAAACCTAACCCTAAAATTTTTTTACAGTCACTGGAACTGGCTAAAAATACCATGAATTTCTATACAGATGACTTGGAAGAAAATATTGCTGCAGCTAAGAAAATTGGTCTAGATGCTGTTAGATTTGAGGATGTTAATCAAATAACAAAAGAACTAGCTCAAAGAAATTTTTTGTCTTAAAAGATCCTATATATGAACCGAAAGAAAAAACTCTACAAAAACTTATTCAATACTGTTCTGCAGTATTTTTCAGGCAAAAAGTTTATCCCGGTGACTTTTGAAGAAATTGTTCAAAAGCTGGATATTGATAAAGGGCATTTATCTGTTTTACGCTCTATTTTGAAAGACCTCCTTAAGCAAGGTAAAATCTCATTAAAGAATAAAATCTACTCCTTGCCTAGTAAAAAAAAGGCTTCCCTCTTGAAAGGAACTCTTCATTTGCATCCTAGAGGATTTGGATTTTTAGAACCTTTGGATAAATCCTACCCTTATCGAGAAGTATTTATTCCTAAACCCTATACTAATGATGCTGTCGATAGAGATATCGTGGAAATCGAAGTTAATCCTGAAGTAAGTGCAAAAGGTCCAGAAGGCAAAGTTATATCTATTATACAAAGGGGCAGGACTCATCTAGCTGGGACTGTTTGTGATTTTGAAAATAAAATGGCCGTTGTTTTTGCTCCCATATTAGGATCAGATAAAAAAGTTCTTTTAAAGACCAATAAAAAAGTAAAAATTGGCGACCGAGTTACCATGCAGGTAGAAAGCTGGAGTGATGAGAAAAAAAATATCGTAGCCAATCTTAAGAAAGTTACGGGAAGTATAGATGATCCTTCCTTCGACATCGATGCTATTATTGAAGAATATGAAATAAGACATCTATTTTCTAAGGAAATCAAAAGCTTGGTTAAAAAAATAGGATCTTCTGTACAAAAAAAAGACTTAAAAGATCGAAAAGACTTTACCCATTTAGAAACAATTACTATTGACCCTGA
This sequence comes from Chlamydiae bacterium CG10_big_fil_rev_8_21_14_0_10_35_9, assembly GCA_002773835.1. Taxonomy (GTDB): domain Bacteria; phylum Chlamydiota; class Chlamydiia; order Chlamydiales; family SM23-39; genus 21-14-0-10-35-9. The sequence continues at coordinate 63,893 of PFAC01000036.1, forward strand.
AACTGCCAAAGATTTTGATGATGCGCTGTCTTTAGAAAAAGATGGCGAAGGGAATTATTTACTCGGTGTTCATATTGCAGATGTGGCTCACTATATTGAAGAAGGATCCCAGCTTGACTTAGAAGCTTTTGAAAGAGCTAACTCTACTTATTTCCCGGGTGTTTGTATTCCTATGCTGCCACAAGAATTATCTAATGGCCTTTGCAGCTTAAAACCCAGCGTCATTAGGCTCTGTCAGTCTGTTTTAATGAAAATTGACCCAGACGGCGATATCATTGGATATCAAATTGTACGTTCTTACATCAAAAGTAAAAAGCGTTTAACCTATGAAGAAGCTTTTTCCATTATAGAAAATAAAAAAAAGAGCAAATACGCTCCCACCTTACATTTGATGGTCGAATTATGCCATCTTTTAAAGAAACAGCGCTTTCAAAGAGGAAGCATAGACTTTGCTTTACCTGAAGCTCGTATTAATGTTAACGAGAAGGGCAACCCAACCTCTATTACCATCATTGAATACGATATCTCTCACCAGCTAGTGGAAGAGTTTATGTTAAAAGCGAACGAAGTGGTGGCAACACATCTTAGTAATAAACATAAAAATGTTATTTTTCGTATCCACGACAAGCCTTCAGATGAGACTATGCAAGACTTTTTTACATTACTTCGTGAGTATGGATTTATTGTTCCTAAAAGCCCTAATCAGAGGCAGCTGCAGGATATCTTTTTAAAAGCTAAAGAATCCCCCTACTGGAAAGAAATTTCCATTGCATTCATTAAAAGCATGAAACTAGCTTTTTATTCCCATGAAAATTTGGGCCATTATGGCCTTTCTTTAGAAAACTACTGCCATTTCACATCGCCTATTAGACGCTATCCTGACTTAATTATCCAAAGAGAGATTTTCTCAGAAAACTCAAACAAGGTCAATTTTGCAGAAATTGCTACTCATGCCTCCAATCAAGAAAGAAAAAGCATGAAGGCAGAACAAGCTGCTGTTATGCTGAAAAAGCTACGACTTCTTAAAAGTCAGGATCCAAATAGAATCTACCAAGCAACAATCACAAGAATAAAGCCATTTGCCATCTTCTTTGATATTGTTGAATTTTTCATGGAATCCTCCCTACATATTAGTGAGCTTAAAAAAGACTTTTTCATCTACAACCCTAAATCTAAAACTTTGACAGGAAGGCATACTAACCTTACTTATAAATGTGGGGATCAAATAGAAATCCGACTTGTAAAAACTGATTTAATAAGACTTCAATCAAAATGGGAAATTCACAAAAAGCTCCGCAAGAAGAAATAGCTACCTTACAATTAAGTTTCTATGAAAATCCTGATGTAGTTTTTCTAGCTAAGCAATTACTAGGAAAAATGTTAGTCACCCATATTAACGGGATAAAAACAGCAGGTATCATAGTCGAAACAGAAGCTTATAAGGGGCCTGAAGACAAAGCTTGTCATGCCTTTAATATGAGACGGACCAAAAGAACAGAGGTCATGTTTTCACAAGGAGGTGTAAGTTATGTCTATTTTTGCTATGGCATGCACCATTTATTCAATATTGTCACAGGTCCTATTAACACTCCTCATGCTGTATTAATTAGAGCTGTCGAACCTGTTTTGGGAATAGAATTTATGCTTCAAAGGCGGGTTAAGAAAAAATTGGAAAGAAGCTTAACTGCAGGTCCAGGAGCGTTATGTCAGGCACTAGGAATAGACTTATCACTTAACGCCGCCCCTCTTAACTCAGATTCTATAAAAGTTTTGGATCATTCTAGTATTGAAGAAAGTGACATTGTGTCCTCTCCAAGAGTAAATATAGCTTATGCTAAAGAGCACGCCTCTCTCCCTTGGAGATTTAGAATAAAGCACTCAAAATGGACAAGTCTTGCTAAATAATGGGCAAAATACACACAATGAGACAATTAATTTAAAAGAATTGGAGAATGTATGCGAAAATATTTTATCACTGGGCTGATAATTTTACTACCCTTGGCAGTTACAATTGCCGTTGTAGTTTTCGCAGTAAATTTTTTAACTAAACCCTTTATCGGCTTTGTAAGTCAGTTTTTGTCAAAGACTTCGCTTAAAGAAATTGGATTTTTATTTTTCACCCCAGAGCAGGTTTTATTATACGGCAGCAAGCTCATTATTTTAATCGGTCTTATCATAGTTACATTGCTTTTAGGTTTTATTGCCAGGTGGTTTTTCTTCACAACCCTGATTAAAATAAGTGATAAAATCATCCATAAAATTCCTCTCGTAAATAAGGTTTACAAAACGACTCAAGATATTATTAAAACTTTGTTTGCCTCAGATAAAAACTCATTTAAGCAAGTTGTTATGGTGCCTTTTCCAAACTCTGAGACATATTGTTTGGGATTAGTTAGCAGGGAGTCCCCTAAAACTTGCAAGGATGCAGCAGCTTCAGATTTAATTTCTGTATTTGTTCCTACAACGCCTAACCCTACCACAGGTTTTTTGCTTATGTTCAAAAAAGACGATCTTATATTTATCGACATGAAGACAGAAGATGCTGTCAAGTATATCGTTTCCTGTGGTGTTATTATTCCCGAAAAAGATCAACTGCCAGTTAAAGAAAACGTATGAAAAAAGCTTTTTTGACAGGACTTATTATCCTCATGCCCGTTGCTTTAACAGTAATGGTCGTTTTTTTCGTAGTCGATCTTTTTACAGATCCTTTTGTCAACTTTTTTAAAGATTTCCTAAGCAAGCAGCATTGGATTAGATCTGCAAATCTACTGACGTTTGTTGCTAGATTGTTCAGTTTAATTTTTGTTTTTCTTTTTATTTTTTTACTGGGGTTTTTAACGAGGTTATTTTTTGTAAGATGGATGTTGGGAGTTGCCAATCAATGGATTTCTAAAATCCCTTTAATAAAACCTGTTTATAACACTTCAAAAGATATTGTGAATGCCTTGTTTCAACAAGAAGGAAAAGCTTTTAAAAAACCTTTGATGATACCATTTCCTTCTGATAAAAGTTTTTCTGTTGGCTTTGAAACAGGAGAAATCCCTCTTTGCTGCTCTGAAAAAATCAATAAAGAGTTAGTCCCGGTATTTATCCCTACAGCGCCTCATCCTATTTCAGGGTTTATGCTCATGATTCCAAAAGAAAAAACCCATTTAATCGATATGACCAATGAGCAAGCAGTTAAGTTAACTGTTTCCTGTGGTGTAATACTACCTGAAGATTTTACAAAGTAGAAAAAATGAGAGTAGTTTTTTTACAAATTAAAGATAATCGTTTAAAAGTCCAAAAACTTATTCAGATAGCTCATTATCATTTTCAAAAAAATGAACCTTTTTTATTCATAGCCAATGATATTAAAAGTGCAAATTATGTGGATGAACTACTATGGAAAATACCAGCTCTTAGCTTTCTTCCCCATGTCATCGAAGACAAACTAAGTCAGGAAAAGGTAATTATTACTACGAGAAAAGAAAATTTAAACCAGGCTAAGTATGTCTTTAACCTTTGCCCTACTCCCCTTTTATGGGACAATTTAAAAATTCTTTATGAATTTGAAGATTTAACACATCCAGGAAAGCAACTCCTATCAAGAAAAAAATATGAGGCCTATAAAGAAAGAAAATATTTTATTGAAAGTAACCTTACTTGAATTTATTTCTTTTTTTCGCTTATAATTTTTTCAAAAATTCGGAGACCGCATAATGACTAGGATCAGCAAACAAGAAGAAAGAAGAAATCAAAGTCCAAGAAGGCCAAAAACAGGCTCTGTAAAAACTGGGCCTAAAAAAGATAACCTAGAATTAGGCTATAAAGAGCATAAAAACGCTCTTGCAAATGATGCTCTTGAAAATATTTTTATACCCACAATTAAATAAGGATTAAACATGTCCAGACATCCAAGCTACGGAAAGGCTAGCAAAGGTGACAAAAAAAGAAATGTCTTAAAAAGATTTGAAAGAATCGATACTTTAAGAAAATTAGGAAAATGGGTTGATGGCAAGAACAAAAAAGTAACAGGATTGCCAAAAACACCTAGCAAATAATTTTTGTGAAAGTCACCATTTATAATACACAAAAAGCCTATAAAATTAATAAAAGGGCTATTACCAATCAGGTATTAGCTCTTTTAAAATTTCTTTCAATTAAGACAGATGAAATCATATTACATTTTGTGGGATCCAAGAAAATAAGCTCTCTCCATAATCAATTTTTTAATGATCCTTCTGTAACTGACTGCATCTCTTTCCCTTTAGATTCAGATAGCGACGAACCTTATAAAATTTTAGGAGAAATATTTGTCTGCCCTAAAGTTGCTTTTGAATATGCTAAAAAAAATAATGAGGACTATCAAAGCGAGCTTACGCTCTACGTTGTTCATGGTATTTTACACTTACTAGGATTTGATGATATTGAAGAAAGCGAAAGAAGGGTTATGAAAAAAAATGAAAAAAAGTGTATTGAGTTTTTAAAAAGCAATAACCTTCTTTAAGTAAAAAATTTACATGAATATGATAATGCTTTCAGCCTTCGCCCTTTTTGGCGCAATGTGTCTTTCTGCATTCAATGCAGCTTATTTTGGTCTGGAAAAGTTTGAGGCTAAAGAGTTTTTACAAAAGAAAAAGCTTTTTTTCTTTTTTACTTTTTTCAGAAAGTTTTTTTCTAAAGATGGCTGGAAAACACTCTATTTCGCCATTAGCTCTACCAAGCATATTCTAATTATTATTTTTGCCATTGCCAGCTGCTTTTTTTTACTTCAGTTTGGTATCAATCCTTACATAATATTGTTAAGCATTTTGGGAGCATCTATTGCGGCAGAATTCCTTACGAGGTCAATTGCTACTATCAGGCCAAGGCTTGTCATTCGATTCTCAGCTTTTTTCTCTTCTATTTATCTACTTCTTTTATTTCCTTTAGTAGGAATATTACTGCAAATAACTAGATCTATTTTTGAGGCGTCTAAAGTTGAAGAAGAAGACCCTAGCATCTATATGGAGGAGAAAATTAAAGATATGGTTAGAGACTCTGAGTTTATCCAATACTTAGAGCCTTATGATCAAAAGCTGATACACTCCTTTATTTCCTTCAGAAAGCGGGTAGCAAGAGAAGTTATGATCCCAAGGGTAGATATTATTTCAGTTCCAGTAAATGCTACGTTATCTCAAGCTACTGCAATTTTTGCCGAAGAAGAATACAGTCGACTTCCCGTCTATAAAAACTCACTCGATGAGATAGTTGGAGTCCTTTTATATAAAGATCTTTTAAAATTTTATGCCGAACAAAAAAAAGATGAAAAATTGACTCATTTTTCTGTAGAAGAAATTATGAAGCCGGTTATTTATAGCCCTGAAAACAAAAAAATATCTCATCTTTTGCAAGAAATCAGAAACAAGCAAATTCATATGGCTATTGTGGTTAATGAATATGGAGGCACAGAAGGGATTATCACTATTGAAGATATTTTAGAAGAAATTGTAGGTGAGATTGAAGATGAATTCGACACTTTAGAAGAGGAACTATATTCCGAGCTGCCTAATGGTGAGTGGATTGTAGATGCTAAAATGAGCATTATTGACATTGAGAGTAAATTAGGGATACATCTTCCTCACAATCCAGAATATGAAACAATTGGAGGATATGTCTTCCATAGAGCTGGAACAATCCCTTCTAAAGGATGGAAACTTCATCATGATAAATTTGAACTAGAAGTGGTTAGCTCTTCGGAAAGGTGTATTGATAAGATTAGAATTATTCCTTTAACAAAATCCCCTAGAAACCCTTCTTGAAAAACAAACGAAAGATAGGCAAAATAAAAGAATCAACAAGACAAATAGGATAATTTATGCGTAGATCAGTTGGATATTGTGAACCTAATTTTGCTTATGCAGGCCAAATGGGTACTTGGAAATTTGTTTATACTCCTGCAACATCTTTACCCAAAGGCACGAAGTTAAAATTTGATTTACTAACAAAATCTAGACCAATTGACTGGCAACTTCCTCAAACCAATGTCAAAAAAACTGAAAATTTAATTTGGGGACAACTCCCCAATGGAAAAGCTTTTGTGGCTAAGCAAGAAAAAGATTTTTCTCCTGCTGAATATGAGTTTACTCTTCCTTTAGAGGTTAAAGCCGGAGAAACCTTTATGATCTGCATAGGAACTCCAGGAGAAGACGTAGAAAAAAAAGGGAATTTAAGCCAAAAACATACTCAAAGAAGAAAGGCATTTCACCTTTATATTGACCCGAAAGGAAAAGGCCAATATCAGGACCCTGAAGTATTTCATATGGATGTAAGAGGAAGTGAGTTAGAAAATATTCGAATCATTACCCCTTCTTTAGTTTGGAGAAATAAAAGATTTGACGTCATCGTCCGCTTTGAAGACAAATTTGGCAATCTAACCGCTAATGCCCCTGAAAATACCTTGGTTGATTTGAGTTATGACCACCTTAGAGAGTCTTTAAATTGGAAGTTATTTGTGCCGGAAACAGGCTTTATCAATCTTCCCAATCTATATTTTAATGAACCAGGTGTCTATAAGATTCGTCTTTTAAATCAAACAACGAAGCAAGTATACCACTCCCCTCCTATCAAGTGTTTTGCTGAAGAAGAGCTTAATTTATTTTGGGGTGTTTTACATGGCGAGTCCGAAAAAGTCGACTCTATAGAAAATATAGAAAGTTGTCTTAGGCATTTTAGAGATGATAAGGCGCTTCAATTCTATGCTTCCTCTCATTTTGAAAATGAAGATACTGTCTCATCTGATAATTGGAAAACTATTACATCGCAATTAAATGAGTTTACTGAAGAAGACCGTTTTGCTGGTTTTATTGGTTTTCAGTATGTGGGAGACCCTAAAGAAGAAGGGGTTAGACTTTTTATTACTCCTAAAGACAATAAACAAATATTAAAGAAAAAAGACTCTAAGAGCAACTCACTTAAAAAGATCTATAAAACCTATAATTCAAAAGAATGGATGGCAATCCCAACTATGACAATGGGTAAAGGGTCGTCTTATGACTTTAAAAACTTTAATCCAGAGTTTGAGAAAGTAGTTGAAATATACAATGCTTGGGGCTCTTCTGAATGCCTAGAAAAAGAAGGCAATCTTAAGCCGATTAAGGGGAAAGGAAAAAAAGCACTTGTTGAAGCCCAAGAAGGATCTATCGTAAATGCTCTGAAAGAAAACTGCCGTTTTGGATTTGTGGCAGGAGGACTTGACGATAGAGGTATCTACAGTGAGCTATACGATGTTGAACAGAATCAATATTTCCCAGGTCTCACCGCAATTTTAGCTAAAAACCACACAAGATCTTCTCTATTTGATGCTCTTTCTAAAAAATCATGCTATGCCACTACAGGTGCTAGAATGATTATAGGTTTCAATATCGCTGGAAAGCCTATGGGATCCGAGTTAAATACAAAAGATAAACCAGGCCTTGAGTTCAACAGACACGTTAGTGGCTTTGTTGTAGGGACTGATACTATTGAAGCAATTGAGATTATAAGAAATGGATCTGTTATTCATATCATTCATCCTGAAAACTACAAAACTGAATTCACCTATGATGATATGGACCAGCTTTCCAAAATTGCTTTAAAGTCTCCTGATGACAGACCTCGCTTTTCTTTTTATTATTTAAGAGTCAAGCAGTCTGATGGTCATATCGGTTGGTCTTCACCTATTTGGGTCGACCAAGTTGCAGCTACTAAAAAAGGAAAGAAAGCTTAACAACGTGTTAGTAAAGACTATTATTTTCTCAGTTATTGTCATTGTCCTATGCCTAGTTATGCTAGGGATAGGACTTATTTTAACTGGAAAACCTAAACTGAAAAAAGGATGTGGCTCGTTGCCGAAAGAAAAAGGTAAGTGCGATAAAAATTCTTGTGAAGTTTGCGGTAAAAGAAATAACAAGCGTAATTAACTCACTTACTTTTCTTTTTTACGAAAGTAAATTAACCTTCTAAGGTGTTAATTTCTTGAGTTAATTGATCCCTTCTTACTGAAAGTTTGTTTAATTCGACAATCTTTCTATCTATTGGAATAGTATTAATTCGATCCAATGCAACTTCCCTTAAGCGGTTTTTTAAAGGATCAACAAGGCTGATCGCTATAGGATTGTTATTACTGACATAGTTTTGTCCATCCCTAATTGCGCTACTTCTAAAGAAATAAGGCAGTCTAGAAGTGGCCTTAGCAATTGATACTAGCAAATCATTTCTTTTATCTTCAGGAAGGCGACTTACAAATTCTGCGGCATTCATAGTATTCAAATCTGCTAATGCTCTAAATTGCGTTCTGATCCCAGACTCTAATAAGTTTATTTCTTTTCTTTTACCTCTGATCTCTTCTGAAAGAATTGCTAAAGAGCGCTTTTTTTCTTTTATAAGAGCAGCTTCTTCTTTTGATTGAGCTTTCAATTTTACATCTGAAATTTCAACCCAATTCTTATATGTAAATTCAAGAGAATATCGATCTTCATTCAATTCTTGAGGCGTCCAAAAACAATCTCTAATCCAAACAATTGTTCGAAAAATTAAAGAGCGTGTTTTTAGCTCTTTATTCAAATTACTATACCCCTTTTGAATTTCTCTCAAAACTACTCCGGCCATTATTCTCGTCTTTTGAGATTCATTACTTTTTAATATCTTGATACAGCGCTTGGCAAGGCTATTAATCGAAACTTCTTTTTTCATATATACTCTAGAAGAATCAAAAAGCCGCAGGTTGAGCATTCGTCCTCCCAGTGATGAATAGCCATAATCTATATCTATTGAAAAGTCGTACTGATCAACTGAATTTTCGTGCGTGATGAGCCCTTCTTTTACTTCTACTTTTCGCTTATGTAGCGTTATCGTTTTAGAAGAAGAATTTATTTTATTAATGTGTGAGACTAAACTATTAATACATCTATTTGCTTTAGTGACATTAGGTTCAAATAAAGAATTTACACTCTTTCGATACTCTCGAAATTTAATTGAATTATAAGCTTCATAAATATGAAATAAAGATTCAATTTTCATCATAACCTTAATTAATTATTAGTTAATAATATATTATATTATTAAATTACACGCATACATTAAAATAATGTTTTTACAAGCTTTAAAGCTATTGAGCTCGTGATTGATCTTTTGATAAGAAAATAAGTGGTGAGCTACCTATTTAAAAAATGATTTGATAAATTGGAGTAAAAAAAGGAGCTGAATGTTCAGCTCCTTTTTTTGTAAAAGTAAATTAAGCTTTTAAAATGTTAATTCTTTGTTCTAACTGACTTTTTTCTGCTAAGAGTCTACCAAGTTGAGCATTTTTTCTATCAAGCTGAGCTTGTGTAGCTTCGATTTTACTTGTTAAACCTTCTCTTACAGAACGTTTATATTCTCCAACTAATCTTATAGCTGTAAGGCTGCTATTATTGACACTGTTTTGGCCGTCTCTAATAGCATTTTCTCTACTCAAATAAGGAAGTCTTGAGTTAGCAGAAGCGATTGATGCCAACAAATCATTTCTTCGAGCTTCAGGTAGATGATTTACAAATTCTGCTGCATTCATAGTATTCATATTTGTTATAGACTCAGAATAAGTTCGTATTTCACTTTTTAATGGTTCTATTTCTGCATTTTTTGTTTGGACCTTTCCTGTAAGACCTTGTAAAGCGTAAGTATGTTTACATAAACGAGCTCTCGCCCCTAATTCTTTTAATTGCTGAGAGTAGTTTGGGCTGCTAAAATGTAAAGCAATAAAAATTTTACTAACAGCTTCTTTAATTTTTGACCAAATTCCAGGAGTTTGTTCAATTGACTCTGCTGACGCAGCAAAAGGTAAAACTCCTCTTAGACTATTAACTTGTACCATTTTTCCCCTCCATTAAGGTATTAATAATTATTAACAAGATTAATTGTATTTAATCTATTAAAAAAACTAAAGAGTTTTTATTAATAAAGAAAAGTTTAAGGCGTTTATTACAGAAATATTATTTGAAAATATATAAATAAAATGTCATATGTTATAAAAAAAATCCATTAATACATGATCTCACTGATAAGAAGTATTCCGCTCATTAAATTTTTTATTATTCCCATTTTCCTTTTTTGTAATGAGTTTACTTTTGAAGAGCAAAGTATAGCGCAAAGACATGTGTTATTTTTAATGCATGCCAATGAAGTAGAAAGAGGTATAGAAAAATATTTATCCTTTTGCTCTGAAATAAAAAAGCCTGATTTTGAAACCCTTCAAAAAATGTGTTACATCCTCCTTAAAAAAGGAGCTAGTGAGCCTGATCTGGAAAGCCAGCTACTGTCGCTTTTTGGAGCAGGTATTGCGCTAAGCCAAGATTCTGTTGATATTATAAATAGAGCAGCCTTGAGCAAAGATCCGCAGATTCAAATGACTGCCCTTCATTTTTTAGCACAATTTCCAGAAGATAGCACAAGCGATACGTTGGTAAGGGCTATGGGATCTGACTATCTACCTATTCGCATGGAAGCTGCCTTTTTGCTAGCAGAGCGAAAGCACCCACAAGCAGTAGGACAGATTTTAGCCCTGATGCAAAAACTCCCTCCTTTTTTTAAAGCGTACTTTCCTCCTCTCTTTGCTATTAATGGAACAGCCGAAGCAATGGCTGAGCTGCGAAGAATGATCTCTGACCATAATCCAACGGTAAGAGTACAAGCCATACTTAGTGGAGCAGGTCTTGGAAGAGATGACCTAATCCCTCTTATTAGAAAATGCGCAACCCATCCGCATATTGCAGAGCAAGAGGCTTGTGCTTACGCCTTAGGAGTTTTACAAGATTCAAAGAGCATTCCTAGGTTGCAAAAGTTAGTCAAATCTAAAGATGCCAATGTCAGATTAGCGGCCTGCAAAGCACTTATTTATTTAGGAGACAACTCTTATAAAAGACATATTATAGAAATGGCTCAACATAAGAACGTTTTTGCCATCGAAGCATTGAGTTCTATTAATGATTCAGAAGAGGTCTTATACCAACTTTGTCAATCAAATGATATTCAGGTAAGAGTTAATGCAGTCATTTCACTTTTAAAAAGAAAAGATAGTAGATGTGTTCCATTTCTTAAGGAATTTTTTATTAAAGACTCTAGAGATGTTGCTTTTCAAATGCAATATTCTTTAGGACATTGCCATAAAGCTTTAAAAGTGATTTTTTCAGCGACTCAGCGTCTAAAAGATCCTTTTATAGATTTGTCTTTAAGCTTATCTTTAAAAGAGCATTTTTTAAGGGAAGCCTTAGAGCTGAATCAAAGCGACTTTTTAGAAGTTGCCAAGATCATCTTATATAATGAACAAAATGATCTAATTCCTCTTTTAATGAACCTTTTAGAAAACCTCCAAACAACAGAAGTTATTACATTACTCAATACCTTTGCACAAAAAGCAGGGGCTCCTCTTATTAGAGATTATTGTCATTTAGCTCTTTTCCGTTTAAATGCAGGAGCTGAGCATGAGCTATATATTAGAAACTGGCTTAAGAAACAAAACCACTTAAACATTATACAATTAAGACCTGTTCTTCCTTGGAATATGCGCATCAGTGACAGTTATAGCTTAGATCCTGACGAGGCATCCAAGCTACTAATGGATATTTATCTCACCTTAGCCTCAAAACAAGATGAAACAAGCATTTACGCAGTTTTAGATGCCTTAAAAAAAGGCAACCCCAAAAATAGATATGCATTAGCCGGTCTAATCATTCGAGCCTCCAGTGATTGAGGATATATTTTAATCCTGTTAGTCTAGTTTTTTTTCAATGTACTTTTATGAGAAAACTCCTATTGCTATTCGTATGTCTTGGCATTTTTCAAAAAGTTGATGCCTCTGATATTTTCGTTGATCTGAACAACCCTACCTATCTTTCAGGAGTATTATCTACCAATGATGGCGGTGTTATCGTATCGGATGACTTAAGAATTCAGGCGAAAAACATTGAATACGCCTATTTCAAAAAAAATGGGCAGACTGTCCACACTATAAAAGCATCTGAAAATCTTATGCTGCAATATAAAGACAAAGTCTTTACCGGAGAAGAACTGGATTTTGACCTGACAAAAAACACAGGGATCATTCGACAAGGAAAGACGTTCATTTCACCTTGGTATTTGGGAGGAGATGAAATTCTTATTCATAATACCGATAATTATACAGTTACTAATGCATTTGCTACTACATGCCTTGAAAAGGATAGCATGTGGAATATCAAAGCAAGAGAAGTAGATGTTTTAAACAAAGAACTTTTTTATGCAAAAGACATTACATTTACTCTATTTGGATTTCCTGCTTTATGGCTTCCTATCTACAAACTTAATTTAAAAAAGTTTTCAGATCCTTCGATTTTAAAATACAACATGACCTGGGATAAAGGTGTGGGACCTAGAGCAACTATTCGATATCAAATTTACTCCTGGCGTGAGTGGGCTTTTTATGTTCGAGGAGACTTTCGATTAAAAAAAGACTATGGAGGAGCTATTGAAACAGAGTATCTCCCCTCTCATAAAAGAGCTAAACTCTTAACTAAAAACTATCTAGCCAAAGACATTTTACCGACAGACCCAAGAAATAAACGAAGATATCGGTATCAAGGAGATGGATATCTGCAAAGCGAGTCTGGTAAAACAAAAGCAACTATTACTTGGGACAAATATAGCGATATCCATATGCCCAGTGATTTTAAAAGCGAAGATTTTGAGCTTAATCCCGCTAAAAAAACAGCCTTTTATGTAAGGCATTTTGAAGATACTATGATAGCTCTTTTAAAAGCGCGTGGAAGGGCTAATTCCTTTGAGTCTGTCAAACAAGATCTGCCTACAGCTTTTATGACGTTTATTCCATATAAATTCCCCAAGCTAGGAATTTATTCTAATAACTATACTAAAGGATCTTATTTAGATTACGTATTTTCAGAAGATTTAGAAACGAATATCAATGATTTCCGCTCATTTCGATTAGAGTCACACCATGAAATATATAGGCCTTTTTTATTAGGCCCTTTAGCCATAACACCACAATTAGGAGCAGTAGGAATATATTACAGTAGAAGTCCTCAAAATAAAGAAGTAGGTTTAGGTATTTTAAGCTATGGCGCAAAAGCTACTACAAAATTAAAAAGGACCTTTTCTCAAACTAAACATCTTATAGAGCCCTATGTATCTTATAAAGGCCTTAGCAAACCAACTATAGGACCGAACAATCATTTTATTTTTAGTCTTGAAGATGGCTACGATCGAATTAATCAATTGCAGATTGGATGTAAAAATGTTCTTTTTTCTCATGAAAAAGCTACTCCTTTTTTTACCGCCAATCTTTATGCTAATGCTTTTTTTGCAGACTTGGACATCCCTCAAACTTTTCCTAAATTATACTTAGATTTGAACTGGAATTTTCCAAAAGTTGAACTAGCCTTTTACAATGCATGGAACTTTAGACATCAAACAGTAGATTACTCTAATTTTTTTGCCGCCTTTACTTTAAATGAGGATTTTGCCTTTAAATTTGAAGTAAGATATCGCTCCAAATATGACTGGAGAAAAGCTGACAAGCTGAATTTCATTTTAGATGTGAGCAGAGAAGAAAGTGAACTTTTATCCTCACCTATTTCTGATAGAAGGATCACCCTATTAACTAATTTGTTTTTTAGACTATCACCTTATTGGTCTTGCCATGTGCAAAGTCACCATGGCTGGTACCGCATTGATGAGCCCCCTTACAACGAGGTCAAGGTAGATTTATATACAACTATCAGTTCAGCGTGGCTTGTTAAATTTACCTATTGGCATACAGAAACTGACGATAGATTTTCTGTAGGAATCGATCTGATCCGCGGAAAATAGTCTTGCACATTATTTTTCTCTCCTTAAAGTAAGGATAAAAAAGGAGAAATTCATGAAAGCAATTGTTCTCAAACCAGGCACGAAAAACGTAGAACTTAAAACGGACTGGCCTGAACCTTCTCTTCAAACACCCACACAAGCAAAAGTACGCATTAGACAAGTAGGGATATGCGGCACTGATAGAGAAGAAGTATCAGGAGGAAGAGCTGATGCTCCAAAAGGAGAAAACCAGTTAGTTATCGGTCATGAGATGTTCGGTGTAATAGAAGAAATCGGAAAAGGTGTCAAAAAACTTAGACCAGGTGACCCAGTTGTCATTACAGTCAGAAGAGGGTGTGGACAGTGCCAGCCTTGCTTGAATGGCTGTTTTGACATGTGTGAAACAGGGCTATATACAGAGCGAGGTATCAAAGAACGACATGGTTATGAATGTGAAAAAGTAGTAGAAGAAGAAGAGTTCATGGTTCCTGTGCCTAAATCTATAGAACATATTGCAGTATTAACAGAACCAACAACTGTTGTAGAAAAAGCTATTGATGAAGCTTCCAAAATACAAGTATCAAGACTACCCGGTGAGACAAATCCTGAAAAGTGGTTACAAGATAAGAATATACTAGTAGCAGGACTTGGTCCCATTGGTCTACTAGCTGCTATGATTCTTTCTTTAAGAGGAGCAAAAGTGACCGGGATGGACATTGTAGATCCTAACTCAGTCAGACCACAAATCTTACAAGAGATGGGAGGTGCTTATAAAAAAAGTGACCAGATTCTTGAACATGAAAGTAAATTTGACATGATTGTAGAAGCAGCCGGAATAGCTAAGCTTGACTTCGACCTTATTCATGTGCTTGCCAATAATGGCGTTTATGTACTCACTGGCGTTCCAGGAGATGATAGGCCATTAAACGTAGATGCTGGAAATATTATGAAACAGCTCGTTTTGAAAAACCAGGTTATTGTAGGATCTGTCAATGCAGGCAACATTCATTTTAAAAGAGCCCTTCAAGATTTAGAAGCTGCAGAAAAAAAATGGAAAGGCGTAATGGAAAAACTAATTACACACAGAGTCAAAGCTGAAGAATATGATAAAGTGCTATTTAAACATGAACCGGATGAAATAAAAGCCATTATTGAATGGAGCTAGTCCTTAACATCAAAAGCATCTTTCAATATTTGAAAAAAATGTTCAGTGGAAAATAGTTTTGCCTCTTCAGAGCTTAGAAATTTTTCAATATTTTGAAGATAGTCATTGTATTGACTTTCCTTCATATTTTTCAAAAAGTGATAAAGCTCTTCATCCGACGCGAAATCTCTTCTATCAATAAAACAGTTTTTGGGAATGTATTTTTCAACATTGGGAGCTCCCAAGTAAACTGGCACACATCCATAATGAAAAGTATCAAAGATTTTTTCCGAGATATATCCATTGATGCTAGAAATATTTTCATAGGCAATATTAAATTTATACCCTAAGAGAACATCTTTAGAACCCAACTCTCCTTTATACGATGGAAATTCTTTATAGTCCCAAAATTGTCCATACATATCAAAGTCTTCTAAAGCTAGTTTTTCAAAAGATCGAATAGCTTTAATTCTTTCCGAGTACAGCTCAAAAGGATGGGTAGATTTCTTATTTCGGGAAATAAGCGTGCATAACTTTTTTTCTTTAAATGGTCGATAGTCTTTTCTCATCGACTTATATCCAGGATAATAGAACTTAAGGTATTTCTTGTTATCCACTAAATCGTCATTAAACGTGTAAATTTTAGAAAAGTACTTGTGATATTTTTTATCATAATTTTGTGGTAAGACAGAAGGCGGTTCAAATAAAAAAAGCACCATTTTAGAACTTGGATAAAATTTAAAATAACGCGCCTTATCATCTATTACTTCTAAATTGACAATTTTTTTAGCTTGCGGACATTTTCTCAGGTGCTTTGCTGTTTTTACTTTAAGTCCATACTTTTTAAACAATGTGGGAAGGTGCAATCCGTAAAAAGGAACACCCTTATGTTTGCCTGTCTCCCCTAGCCAACCAACAAGTCCAGGAGTAATATAAATAGTATCTTTTTTCCCCCATGGTAAAAAAGGAAATAAGGAGTGCACAAAAAATAAGCTATAAACTGCAAGGATGCTAACTAAAAAAAATCTTCTCATAAGATATTGAAAAACAAATAAGCATATATATATAAACAAAATTATTATGGAAAGCTATGATTTTATCATCATTGGAACAGGTGCTGGAGGTGGTACTGTTTCACGACTTCTTGCAGAAGGAAACAAGAAAATCTTAATCATTGAAAGAGGTGACTTTCTCCCTAGAGAAAAAGAGAACTGGAATCCTGACTCTCTTTTTGTAGAAGGCAGGTATAATCCGGATGAAAAATGGTTAGATAAAGAAGGTAAGTCGTTTGTGCCCGGAACGCACTATTTTATTGGCGGCAACACCAAATTTTACGGAGCTGCATTACTGCGGTTAAGAGAAACCGATTTTGGTGAAATAAAACATTTTGGTGGTACTTCTCCTAAATGGCCCTTAAGTTACAATGACATGCAACCTTATTACCAAAAAGCAGAAGAGCTATTTGAAGTGCATGGACAAAGAGGTGAGGATCCCACAGAGCCTCCTGAACAAGCCCCTTATCCTTATCCAGCTGTTCATCATGAGCTTTTTGTTCGGGAAATCTTTGAAAAGCTAAAAGCTGAAAACTTAAAACCCTTTCATTTGCCCTTAGGTGTTCGTTTAAATGAAAAATATAGAGATAGCAGCCTTTGTATAAAATGCGATACATGCGATGGATATCCCTGCTTGGTAGACGCCAAGTCAGATGCGGATAGAATTGGCATTGCTCCTATTTTAGGAAGAGAAAATGTTACATTGTTAAAAAATGTTAAGGCAGAAAAACTTATTACAGATGAAACTGGTAAAAAAATAATTGAGGTGGAGGTAAATCATAACGGAGAAAAAAAACGCTATGCTGCCAATACCTTTATCGTCTCTTGTGGAGCTATTAATAGCTCGGCGTTGCTTTTAAAATCTAAATCAGAAAAATTTCCCAACGGATTAGCCAACAGCTCAGATTTAG
>PFAC01000036.1:80861-102996 GCA_002773835.1 Chlamydiae bacterium CG10_big_fil_rev_8_21_14_0_10_35_9
GAAATTACATGTGCCATAACAATTCTGCAATTGTAGCCCTTTCCACCAAAAGAAATACTGTATCGTTCCAAAAAACTATTGGTATCAATGATTATTATCATAAAGCTGAAGATAGCGACTACCCTCTTGGTCATATTCAGCTTTTAGGTAAGGTAAAAAAAGGCATGCTGAAAGCCGATGCACCTTTTTTTACTCCTAATTTTATATTAGAAGCTATGGCCAATCATGCTGTTGGCTGGTGGATCACATCAGAAGATCTCCCTGATAAAGAAAATAGAGTTCAAGTAACTGATTCAGGGCAAATATCTCTTCACTATACACACAATAATCTAGAAGCTCACCAAAGGCTGCTCAAGAAACTTAAAATGATTTTAAATCGCACTGATCATTTTCACCATTTTCACAGTAAAGCCTATCTTTCTAAACAGATTCCGCTAGCCGGAGTTGCTCATCAAGTGGGTACTTGTAGATTTGGAAATGATCCTAAAACTTCTGTTTTAGACCGTAATTGTAAAGCTCATGATCATGACAACCTCTATGTAGTTGATGGAAGTTTTTTTCCATCTAGTGGCGCTGTTAACCCTGCCTTAACAATTATCGCAAATGCTATCAGGGTAAGTGAACATTTACTAAGATAAAATTTAGTACCCTTTTAAATCTTAGCGTAGATTTTTAAGTAGTTTTTCCCTATGAATTTCAGTGATAATTAGACTTTTAGGCTTACTATGACTAGTTTTATACAACATTCAAGAACACTTTATCCAGCTCTCCCTATGATTTTGGGATATTTAGAACCACATGAACAAGTTCAAGCTCAACTTACCAGTCAGGTTTGGCATAAAGCTTACGAATCTTTTCTTGGTATTTTTGCCAGAGTACAATCTATAGGAGGGCTAAAAGAAAAGTATATTGATCATCTTTCTTCAAGCGATTCGTTCATTTTTCCAATTGTTCGTAGCTTTGGAAAACAATTAGACCCTGAAGATAAAGCTTTAGGGAGGTATTTAACTAAAGTTCTTAAAAGTAAATACAAAATAAGCCCTGAAGAAATGTTTCATTTTTTTCACGAACTTTCATCAGAAACAAAACAAGCAATCAGATCGCTAGACTTTAGTGATACTTCCATTACAGATGACGATGTACTCACCCTTTTACAGCTATGCACAAATGTAGATGAAATAAATTTATCAAAGACAACTATTACCGGTGAATGTCTTGCTCGAATACCTCATATAAGCCAATTGAAAAAACTTAACCTGAATCAATGCCAAAAACTTACTACAGAAAACATTACAACTTTTTTAAGCACAACCAAAGTACTAGAAGAGCTTTATCTATCCTATACACCAATCACGGGAAATGAACTATTGTTTCTTAACCTATCTCTTTTAAAAAAGCTTGATATAAGCCGTAGTCTACACATAAATAGTGAGTCTCTTAAAAAGATCCTTTCTATGACGTCTTCTCTAGAAGAATTAAACCTTTCTTATTTAAATATAGTAGGAGAGGAGCTGCAGGATTTTCACCTAAGTCCATTAAAAACACTTGATTTAACTGGATGTAACAAACTTGAATTAGGCATGCTTAGCAGCTTTTTTTCTAAGGCAATATCACTAGAAGAGCTTTATCTATCCTATACACCAATCACGGGAAGAGAGCTGCTTTCTCTTAACCTGCCTCTTTTAAAAAAGCTTGATATAAGCAATTGTCGTTATTTGGATATAGCAACTCTTACAGAGATTTTTCGCCATATGACCTCCTTAGAAGAACTATTTCTGTCTAGAACTGCTGTTACCGGTGAAGAGCTGTTAGCCTTAAACCCACTTCAATTAAAAGTGCTTTATTTAATAGGATGTAAAAATCTTCACTCCAAAGCTCTAAAAAAATTATTTAACAAGGGTTTTACATTAATAGAGCTAAACCTGACGCATACTTGTGTATCAGGAGATGAACTATCCTCCTCTCATTTAAAGCATTTAGAAAAGCTTAATTTAAGTGCTTGTCAATTCCTTACAACAAAAGCTCTTAAAAAATTTTTTAAGAATAGCTGTCTAAAAGAATTAAACCTTTCTTATACCAATATTACCGGAAAAGAATTGATTCCTCTCAATTTCATGAGACTGCAAAAGCTTATCTTACTTGAGTGTGGAAACCTCCATACAGATGTTATACAAAAACTTTTAATCAAGAATGAAAGGTTTAGAGAACTATATTATTCTCATAATTAAATAATCTGTCTAAACTCTTATCATCTAATAAATAAATCATTATAAAAATAATTATAATTATTGACAATTAAATTTACTATATATAAAATAAATTGAAAGTATTTCAATTTTAGGTTAATTATGACAAGTATGGTTAATTCAACTTCAACAAGTGCATCGCCTTGTTCAAGTCTTCACTCAAATTTAAAAGAAAAAATTTTAACTTTCTTGGACCCCTATGATCAAGCCCGTATGCAAAGAGTCTCTACAGCGTGGCTTGATACTTATCACTCTAAAGGTGGTTTTTTTGCTCAAATAAATTCTATTGCTAATCTGCCAGAATCTGCAATAG
This sequence comes from Chlamydiae bacterium CG10_big_fil_rev_8_21_14_0_10_35_9, assembly GCA_002773835.1. Lineage (GTDB taxonomy): Bacteria > Chlamydiota > Chlamydiia > Chlamydiales > SM23-39 > 21-14-0-10-35-9. The sequence goes on from PFAC01000036.1 coordinate 83,421, forward strand.
ACTATTTAGCTGAGTACTCTGTTTCTAGAAAAAAAAGAGGAGCTTTGTACAAAGCAACTCATCCTTTTACCAACGTTGCAGCAAAAAAAGCAAAGTTTTCTTTCCCAATCCCTACTAGCAAATTTAATGAAATATTAGATCCACAAAGCGAAACTTTGGGAAGATATTTGAGTAGAGTTTTCCGAGCTAAATACCGCTCAAATCCTAAAAAGGCAATGCAGTTCTTAAATCAGGTTCCTCCTCATGTTAGAGCCTGCGTAAAAGCATTAGACTTAACTAACTCTTCAGTTACTGATCAAGATGTGGATCATATTTTACATCTATACCATAATTTAACTTCTTTAAATTTATCTAATACCAATGTAACTGGTAGCTGGCTTGCAAAGGTTTCCAATAGTAAGTTACAGAAAATTAGCTTATCTAATTGCCAAAACCTAGATTTGCAATCACTTAGCATTCTTTTATCTAACGTAGAAATGTTAAAAGAACTTGACCTTTCATATACAGGGATAACAGGGCGAGAATTTCAAGGAATAAACTTACCAAACATACAAAGCATTAACTTAAGTCATTGCGAGTATCTTCAGGAATATCATCTTATTGATCTGTTCACGCAATTTGGAGAGCTGAGAGAAGTAGATTTATCATTTACTTTTACTACAGGAGAAGCTGTTAGAAAACTAAATCTAAAACAATTAGAAAGATTATCTTTAAGAGGTTGTCAAGATCTCAAACTTCTTCAATTAGAGCAACTTTTATCTGAAGCTTTTCTTAGAGCTCTTGATCTATCTGGCACCAAGATAAGTGGAAAAGAGTTGTTAGCTCTTAATTTAGAAATATTAGAACAGCTAGATTTTTATAACTGTCCAAATCTTGAACGAGAGCATGTAGAAAGCTTTTTCGAGCTTGCTAAAACTGCTGGAAAAGATTTAATTCACCCTGAAAGATAAACTCTTTATACCGCCTAAAAAAATAAATACTTTTTAGGCGGGTCTTATTTTTTAACATCCACTCTGTGATATTTTCATTTAAAAAAGTTGCATATGGGGTACCTATGAGACTTTTGATGAAAAGACTCTTGAAACTTTTTAGTAGGGCCACAGCCCTACAAGACCTAGATATGGCAAACACCTGGATAACAGGCAACACCGAAGAATTCGATCAACTCAACTCAAGTCAACAGTCATGAGTTATTTAAAAACCCATAGATCAAGTTTCCTTAAGCCTTTTTGAGAAGATAGTTTTGATTCAAACTTAGGTTTATATAACCAAAGAAGAAACAGTCGATTACCTTTGACTACAAACTGCTCATTCCTAATTTACTAAATTTTTTCTAAAAATTTTTGCTTTTTTTTAATGCTAAAATTAAACTTTCCTCCCTTAATTTAAAGGAGGGGTAACCTTCATGATAAACTCTATACCTAATCTTTTAGAGACAAGTGCTAGATGTCCTGGTATTTTTGCAAACATATTAGGTTGCTTAAGCCCAAAAGAACAAATAGCTACACGTCTTACTTGTAAAGTCTGGGACAACATCTACCAGTCAAACTTAGGTTTATTCCCTCGAGTTCAATCAATAGCTGGCCTTAGCAAGCATGAAGTCTTTTTATTATATCAAGATCTTAGAAGCAACCGAACAGCTCCTTTTGATGAATTATTTTTTCCCGTTATAACTAAAAAGTTTCAAGAAACCTTAGATCCCTCCGGGAAGATTCTAGGAAGATTTCTAAGCAATCTTCATACTGTAATGTACAGAATAGACTCTCAAAAAGGATGGGAGTTTTTCGAAAGCCTTCCTATAGAATTAAAAGACACTATTCTAACTTTAGACTACTCCAGCACTACAATTACAGATGAGCGCCTTCTTTTAGTCTTGAATTCATGCAAAAATGTAAAAACACTATACCTAGCAAGAACTGCTATAACCGGAGATTGTTTTTCTCAAATCTCAGTTGATAACCAATTAAAAAATCTTAACTTATCTGATTGTCTAAAGCTTAATGAAGAAAAAGTTGCCAGTTTCTTTAGCAAAGTTAAAGGACTTGAAAAACTTGACCTATCAGTAACCCTAATAAGCAGCAAAACTTTATTAGCTCTTGACCTCTCTAACCTTCAGGAACTTTCATTAAATCTTAGTGTACTAAATGATGAGGAGGAGCTGGAAATATTTTTTAGGAGAGCTAATTCATTAAAAAACCTTTACCTTTCAGGATCCATATCAGATCGTATTTTATTAGCTATTGACCCTTCTAAATTGAAAAAATTTAGCTTTCACTGCCGTGGGTATAGTGAAAAATCTCTTCAATTGTTCTTTAAAAGAGCTACAGCTTTAGAAGAACTTGATTTATCAAAAACATACATAACAGGAAAAGCCTTACTATCTATTAAAAGCAATTTAAAAAGCCTTAATTTAACTTCTTGTCTAGACCTCAATCCAGCAATTCTTGAAGTTTTTTTTGAAAAAATTAAACCTCTTGAAGCCCTTTACTTAGGAGTCACCTCTACACTTGTACGATCACTGCTAGCCCTAGACCCCTCAAAATTAAAAATACTTGATATACAATTCTGCAAAAATCTTGACGAAGATACTATTGAGGATTTTTTTGAAAAAGCTGATTCACTACAAGAACTTTGCTTAGAAAAAGTGCCTGCTGTAAATAGTATATTAAAGGCTATAAACCCTCTTAACTTGAGAAAACTAGTACTAAATAATAATCGAAATCTCAATAAAACTACTCTTGAAAATTTCTTTAGCAAGCCTAATGCTTTAGAACAGCTTTTTTTATCACATACAAATGTAAATACAAACTCTTTACTTTTTCTGAGTTCACCCTATCTAAAGATTCTTTGTCTAAATGGTTGTCACAAATTAAACGAACAGAAGCTTGGAGAGTTTTTTAGTAAAACCAAATCATTAGAAGTATTTTCAGCAAAGGGAACTTCTATCACCGGAGATTCTCTACTTTCCTTAAATTTATCTAACTTGAAAGCTCTTATCTTAGATCGATGTATTGATTTAAATCAGCAAACTCTACACGAATTCCTTAGTAAAGTAAAATCGCTAAAAACTCTCCATTTATTTCAAACACCTCTAACAGATCAAACTCGTTCAATCCTAAACTCTATTCGGATACAAAACCTTATTACATAAAACATAAATGATATGACGAACGCTATTTTTCCTAAATCATTCGATTTTTCAGAATTGGTGGGAAACACCAATGAACTTGATCATCTCAAGCTAACAATCATGAGTTACTTACCCCCTGAAGATCAAGTTTCCTTGCAACCATTTTGGGGAGGTAGTTTTGATTCATACACGGGGTTATTCATTCGAATAAAGTCAATAACCAGTCTCGCTTTTCAAGAAGTAGCCGCACTTTATAGATCTAATTTTTCATTTCCTATTATTTTAAAAAAATTTAATAAAGCATTAGATCCTTCAGGTAGGGTTTTAGGAATGTATCTAAGCGCTCTACTTCAACTTAAATGTAAAAAGGATCCTAATGAAATGATTGCTTTCTTAAGTGAAGTTTCTTCAAATGTGCGAGAAGTTATTCGATCTTTAAGTTTCCGTCATTCGAAAATTACAGATGAATGTTTTATTACAGTTTTACAACTATGTCCTAATTTAACTTCTTTATACTTAGATGATTGCTCAAATCTTACTAGAAGCGCTCTTCAAGAATTCTTAAGCAGGTCAAAGAAAATAGAAGCATTATCTCTTGCAGGAATAGAAATAGTAACAGGAGAAGAATTACTCCTTCTTGATACCTCAAAATTGAAAAAGCTAGATTTAACCTACTGTGGCCACCTTAACTTACCTGCTCTTCAAATGTTTTTAAGTAAAGCTGATAAGCTTGAAGAAATAGACCTTTCAGGAACAAATATTACTGGCTACGAACTACTAGCTCTTGCTCATCCATCTGAAATAAAAAAACTTCACTTAAATGGCCTTAAATATCTTAACTTAGATGCCTTTCAAAAATTTCTAAGTAATATTAATAAACTAGAGGAGCTACACCTCATTCGATTACATGATTCAACAGATATAACTGGAAATGAACTTTTATCTCTTGATTCATCAAAACTGAAAAATTTTTGTTTAACTGGCTTCTTAAATCTATCACCAGATTCTTTACAAAAATTTTTAAGTAAAATTACCAAGCTTGAAGGAATCAATCTTTCACATACCAATGTGACTGGCTACGAGTTAGTATCTCTTGATTCATCACAGTTGAAACAACTTTTTTTAAATACATGTTATAATCTTAATAATGAAGCTCTTGAAATGTTTTTTGCCAAAAATCCACCTCTCGAACTATTAAGTCTTTCAGCTACCGGTATAACAGGCAATGAACTACGATCTTTTAATCCATCAAGATTGAAAAAACTTTATTTGTGTGATTGTATAAACCTTGCAAGAGAAGCTCTTGAGGAATTTTTGGCTAAAAATCCACCTCTCGAGTTATTAAACCTTTCAGCTACCAGTATAACAGGCAATGAACTGCTATCTTTCGATCCATCTGAACTAAGTCAACTTGATTTAGGTCAATGTCAGAGTCTTAACGGGGAAGCTCTTGAGGAATTCTTGGCTAAAAATCCACCTCTCGAGTTATTAAATCTTTCAGCTACCAGTATAACAGGCAATGAACTACGATCTTTTAATCTATCAAGATTGAAAACACTTTATTTGTATGGTTGCAACCGCCTTAACCTAGAAGCTCTTCAAGCACTTTTAAGCAAGGCTGGTAACCTAGAAAGCTTATTTTGCTGGTCTTCGAATATAACTAAAGAAGATGTATTGGCTTTTGTCCCCGATCAATGTAAAATAATGGTCGATTAAAAATAGTATAGAAAAAATCCCATCTTAAAACTTCATGTTAATCCAAAAATGTTCCTAACATCTCGAATAGTAGAGCTATTTTTTTAACCTTAAGTAAAAATATGACAAAAGTCTTTAGAAATGCCTATTGTAAGACTTCATACTTTTCTTTGATTTTTCTTAAAGAAGGCTCAATTTTCTTTTTTGTCTTTTTAGGAATACGATCGATAAACAATACCCCATTGAGATGATCATTTTCATGCATGATTACCCTAGCAGTAAAGTCAGTAAATTCCTGAGAGGTAATATTCCCGTCTAAATCCATCGCCTCTACATGAATAACATTAGGCCTTTCAATATCTAAATGAAGACCCGGCAAAGAAAGACACCCTTCTAAATGAACGTTAGTCTCTTTGCTTGGATTGGAAAGCTTGGGGTTTATAAATACTTTTGCATCACCTAATACAAGCTCCCCTTCTTCCGTGTATTTATCTTCTCTCATGACGAAGATGGCTAGATCTTTACCTACTTGAGGAGCTGCAAGGCCAACGCCATTTCCGGCATCCATGGTTTCAATCATGTCTTGAGCAAGACGCTTGATTTCATCTGTGATTTCTTTAACAGGTTTGCACTTTTTGCGAAGAATCGGATTATTGTAATAACAAAGCTTGAGTAACATCTATTCTACTTGTTCTGTTGGAAAAGTTGCATGAGATGTTTCGGACTTTCCTATCACAGAAGACCATAAGGATAAAATAATACAACCAGCCATAAAAAAAGCAGCTAAGTAAGCTGTAAACTTTTTTAAAACCTGCGCTGTTGAAGTGCCAAATAAAGACTCCCCTGGATCTCCTCCAAAAGAAGCTCCTAAACCCATGGACTTTGACTCTTGGATTAAAATCACAAAGCAAAGAAGTGAACAAACAAAGAGAAAGACAAATAATAAAATATAAAATAAAACGCTCATAACTCTAAAAATTTACAATTTTGTTAAAGGATTCAATATTCAAAGATGCGCCACCTACTAATGCACCATCAATATCACTTTGCTCCATAAGAGAGGAGATATTTTCAGGCTTAACAGATCCACCATATAAAATAGGTATTTTCGCAGCATTGTTCTTACTGAATTGTTCTGATAAAATAACTCTTAAAAATGAGTGTACTTCCTGCGCTATTTCAGGTGTAGCTGCAATCCCTGTTCCAATAGCCCAGACCGGCTCATAAGCTACAATAAAATCAGTATAGTCTTTAGGAACCCCTTTTAGTCCTTTTTCCAGCTGTTTGCTTAAGACTTCTTCTGTCTTGTGCTGCTTTCGCTCTTCTAACGTTTCGCCTACGCATAAAACAACTTTTAAGTCATTTTTCATCGCTTGCAGCACCTTGCGATTAATAAAGCTGTCATCTTCCTTAAAGATTTTTCTTCTTTCTGAATGACCAATAATCACAAATTCAGCTCCAGCATCTTTCAACATTAAAGCAGATATCTCTCCTGTAAAAGCTCCCTCTTTCTCATCATGAACGTTTTGAGCTCCAATGACAATATGATGCTTTTCAGCCGCCGTTGCAGCTTGATAAATAGAAGAAAAGGGAACTGCTAAATAAACATGGGGGTTGCTGGAGGCTACCAAAGGAGCCAGTTCAGTAACAAACTGGACAGCCTCTGAACCTGTTTTATACATTTTCCAGTTGCCAATGATGTAGGATTGTCTAGACATTTTTAAACATATTTTTTAAGTATCTCATCATAACTAATAAGTTCTTGAAAAGCAACCTATCTTTCTTGTAGAAATGTAGTAACAATCCATCAAAATTTACAAAATGCAAAACCTTACTACAAAAAAAGTTTTTACTGTATCTGAACTTACGGATGCAATCAAGTTTACTTTAGAGCCAGCCTTCAACAATATTGAGGTACAAGGAGAAATTAGTAACTTAAAACGTCAAAGTTCCGGACATTACTACTTCAGCTTAAAAGATAAAAGCTCCCAAATTTCTTCGGTTTTATTTAGAGGAAATTCTTTAAAATTACAAAAACCATTAAAAGATGGCGATCAAATTACAGCTAAAGGTGAGCTTTCTGTTTACGCACCAAGGGGAAATTATCAACTTATTATTAGAGAAATCCAGCACACTGGCGTTGGAACTCTTTTACTGAAACTGCATGAACTTAAAGAACACTTAAAACAGCTCGGATGGTTAGACAAAGACTTAAAAAAAAGCTTACCTAAATTTCCCAAAAAAATTGGTATTATTACTAGTCCCACCGGAGCTGTTATCCAAGATATACTACACGTTTTAGGAAGAAGGTTTCTGGGGTGTCATCTAATTTTGAATCCAGTAAAGGTGCAAGGAGAAGGTGCTAAGGAAGAAATTGCACAGGCAATAGATGACTTTAACAGATTTAATCTGGTTGATGTCATTATCGTAGGTAGAGGAGGAGGCTCTTTAGAGGATCTTTGGGCATTTAATGAAAAAATTGTAGCTGAAGCAATCTATAAGTCTGAAATTCCTATTATTTCAGCAGTAGGTCATGAAACCGATTATTCTATATCAGATTTAGTAGCAGATATAAGAGCTCCTACTCCATCTGCTGCAGCTGAGATAGTAATAGGAGAGCAAGAGCACATTTTAGAATACTTACAGCAAGCAAAGCAGCGCCTTTATGGCACCTTCGTACCAAGGGTAAAACATGCCCGTCAAAGACTAAACGACATACAAAAATACCCTGTTTTATCTCGAGGATATGCTCTTTTTGCCACCAAGTTGCAAAGTTTAGATGAAATGCAGGAAAAATACTTATCCAGTATAAAATACTTTTTTTTACATAAAAAGGAGCAGTTTAGGCATGTTAACCAAAGGTTGAAAGCTTTTAACCCCATATTGCAACTACATCAGTCAAAGGATCGACTGTTTTCCTATAAAAAACAGCTCGATTTATCTATAAAAACGCAGATGAATAAAACTAAAATTGTATTTGATAAAAACAAATACCAATCCCTTGCTCTAGAAAAAATACAAGCTGTTATTAAAGAAAAAAAGATAAGATTAGAAAATCTATTGCAAATGTTTAAAGCAATCGATCCTAAAAACTTACTATCTAAAGGTTATAGCATTCTCTTTTCTGAAAAGGACCATTCTATTATCCTATCCAGTAAGAATCTCAAAAAAAATGATTCTTTTTACGCTTTAACTAAAGACGGTAAAATTTACGCCCAAGTAAAAGAAATTAAATCGGAAGGACTTGATGGATAATCAGCTTACATATGAAAAAGCCTTTGAAAGATTAGAAAAAATTCTAACTACTCTAAACGAAGGAAAGGCCTCATTAGAAGAGTCTTTAAAATTATTTGAAGAGGCTAACCAACTTATTAACAGCTGTAGCAGCAAATTAACCATGGCTGAAAAGAAAATCGAGACATTGATTAAAGCAAGGGATGGTTCATTACAACTAGATGACAACGGCCAGCCCTTAAAAGAGACTTTTGAACCTGAATCAAAAGATTTGTTTTCTAAAAAAGAGCTCACTCAATGAGTGACTTTGATATTTTAAACACTATTCACTCTCCTTCGGACATACAGTCCCTGCCTATAGCAAGTTTAGAAAAGCTCTGTACAGAAATTAGGCAGCGTATAATTGAAGTACTCTCTGTTAACGGTGGTCACCTATCATCTAATTTGGGAACGGTAGAACTTACCGTTGCTTTGCATTATGTATTTAATTCTCCTTACGATAAATTCATTTTCGATACTTCCCATCAGTCTTACCCTCATAAATTATTAACAGGAAGAAACCCTCGCTTTAACGAAATTAGAAAGTACAAAGGACTTTGCGGCTTTTCCCATCCAAAGGAATCTATTCATGATCATTTTTATGCTGGACACGCAGGAACTGCTTTTTCTTTAGGACTTGGAATGGCTAAAAATAGAGAGTTGCTAAAAACGGATGAACACATCATTCCTATTTTAGGAGATGCCTCGTTAACATGCGGCTTGACACTTGAGGCGTTAAATAATATTCCAGGTGATTTGAAAAACTTTATCGTCGTACTAAATGACAATAAAATGTCTATTTCAGAAAATGTCGGGAACATAAAAAATATCCTTTCTCGAATTTTATCTCACCCCATCTCTAACAAGTTTTATGAAGAGATTAATTCTATATTAAGTAAATTCCCCGGCCTTGGGAAACAGCTTGCTAAGCAAGGGCAAAAGATTACTGAGTCTATTAAAAATCTAGTAAGTCCTGCTGCTTTTTTTGAACAATTTGGACTTTCTTATGTCGGACCTATTGATGGACATGATGTAAAAAAGCTGGTCGACAAATTTAATTCCGTTAAACATTACAACCGACCTATTTTAATGCATGTCATGACTGTAAAAGGAAAAGGAATGCCGATTGCTAGTGAAAACCCTACTACCTATCATGGGGTGAAGCCTTTTGACAAAAGTAGCGGAAAGTTCTTAACAACTAGTTCTTCCAGTACAACCTTTCCTAAAATCTTTGGAAAAGAAATTCTAAAAATGGCTCAAAAAGACCCTAGCATTGTAGTTGTCAACCCAGCAACACCAGCAGGATCCTGCCTTACTGAAATGAGAAAGCAGCTTCCGGAAAGATGCCTTGACGTAGGCATAGCTGAAGGACATGCTGTTACTTTTGCCGGTGGTCTTGCAAAAGGTAAAAAATTGAAAGTCATTTGCAATATCTACGCAACTTTCCTACAAAGAGCTTTAGATAATATATTCCATGATGTTTGTCTGCAGGAGTTACCAGTTGTATTTACTATTGACAGAGCTTCGATATCAGGACCTGACGGATGCACACATCATGGCATTTATGATATAAGCTTTTTAAGTGCGATGCCTAATATGGTGATCGCTCAACCCAGAAGTGGGATGCTTTTAAAAGAGCTTATGCACAGCTCTTTTACTTATGACCGACCTGTAGCTATCAGGTATCCTAACCTTGTTACTCATGTCGAAGAAGATGCACCAGTTCGACATAGGGATCTTGCTCAAGCGGATGTTCTTTCTCAAGGTGAAAATTTAGTGATTATTGGGCTTGGGCACATGTCCTACAAAGCTCTTGAGATAAAAAAAATTCTATCTTCTTATGGTGTAAACCCTACCATTATTGACCCAGTATTTATAAAACCTATAGATGCAGATCTTTTTTTAGATGTTTTTTCTACGCACCCCAAAGTTGTTACTATTGAAGAACATAGTGTCAATGGTGGACTAGGCTCTGCCATTAACAAGTTTATTATTAATAACAATATGACTAACCAGATATTGAATATTGGTATTCCAGATACATTTGTGCAACATGGAAAGAACGAAGACCTTTATAAGGAAATAGGTCTTGATGTAGAGTCAATAACAGAGAGAATCTTAAAATTTTTTGACCTAAAGAAGAAAAGTTATGATTATAGCCCTGTTTCCTAATGAACGAAAGCTGCATTCTTTTGATTTAGCTAAAGGAATTTGTGACTATTTTAAAGCTAGAAATGTCACTGTTGTTGCAGATGATGAGTATGTAGATAAAATTGGCGCTAAAAAAATTTCAACTATAGATCGCACACAAATCTCCTTTCTTATCTCTATGGGAGGTGATGGAACTATCTTACGGCTGTCCCATAGATTTTCAGACATTGAAGCCCCTATTGCTGGAATAAACCTTGGTCATTTAGGTTTCATGGCCGATATTCCAATTCCCGACATTTACCCTTCTTTACAAGATCTTTTAGACGGAAAATTTACCATAGAAGAAAGATTGATCCTTGAGACGTCAAATAAAAATAAGGAAAAATTTTATGCCGTAAATGAAGTTGTTGTCCATAGAGGTGGCTATCACAGTTTGGTTGAAATTTCTATGCAAGTTGACGGGAAGTATTTAAATACTTTTATTGCAGATGGAATTATCATAGCAACCCCAAATGGATCTACCGCCTACTCTTTAGCTGCAGGAGGACCCATTTTAAGCCCAGAACTCGATGCTTATGTCATAACCCCTATTTGCGCTCATACAATCTCCAACAGACCTTTTGTTCTATCTTCCAACCACACTTTGCAAATTCAGTATCTAAGTAAGAATCCATCCATTGAAGTTCACTTCGATGGTGTAGATACCTTTTCCATGGAAACTGGCGATAGTATTACCGTTAAAAAAAGTTCTCAAAAGTTTAAACTCGTCAACCTTCAGCGACATGACTATTACAGCACCTTGAGAACAAAGCTCAACTGGTCTGGTAAATTACATTAAAATATTTTATAAAAAAAATACTCTAAACAGGTAGATGCTTTTATATTTCTTTGAATACCCTTCTCTACCTCTTCTAAATAATAATGCACCTTTTCTAAGGGAGCAAAAAAATCTGTTTCCTCTTTAAAGAAAAAGCTATCTTCATAAAATCCATAACTGCGAGCTAGCTGATCTTTAAACCACATGAGTATAATGGCATAGATCAGATCTATTTCTTTAGTGCAAAACTCTTCTATAGTATGCAAAGTGTCTACTGATTGTTTATGACTTAATATATCTAGCAGTATTTCTATATTTTTTTCCGTTTCAGGATGAAGGGCTAAATTAAGAGCTCTTCCTAAAGAACCCTGAGCTATTTTTGCTAAGTACTTTGCCATTGTCTCTGACTTGTCTGTATTTTCTAATAAATACTTTTCAATAAGATGATCTTCTATTGCTTTGAAACTTAACTGCATGCACCTTGAGCGAATGGTTAATAGCAAATCATCCGGTTTTGCACTTAGAAGAATAATATAACTATCTAAACTAGGCTCTTCTAAAGTCTTTAAAATGGCATTAGAAGATGCCTCCTGCATTTTGTCGGCATCATGAATGATAAATACTTTTGCATTAGCTTCAAAAGGAGGTTTGTAAACTTCCTCTATCATTTGTCGCATTGATGAAATGTGATGAGTATTTGCTTTACCATCTGGTCGATATATGTGCAAATCTGGATGATTTTCTACGTCTACACGATCGGATCCAGTTTTATCTGCCTTATCAAACAAGAGTCTTTTAGCTAGGGACTTAGCAAAAAGACTCTTACCGACCCCATCAGGACCATGAAACAATAAAGTATTGGGAAGGTTATTTAAAGTGACTTCCTGAGTAAGATAGTTTTTAATTGTGTCATTACCTAAAAGTTTCGAAAAATCCATAACTTAATCTATGTAAGGCCTTTTTAATATTTCTGATAAAATGATACCACTTTGCAAAGATCCATATTTGGATAAAACTTTCTTTTGCCTTTTTTTTTGCACTTTTGACGTAAGAGGGACGATTTTTTTTATAGGAACAGAAATCGGAGGCAGCTTGCGTACCATTGGAGGAGGGCTAACCTTCCGCTTAGGTTCCTTTCTTGGTAAGGGAGGTTGTTCTTTTTTCTTGGTAAAGAATGTGTTGATTAAAGGAAAAATAAGGAAAAATATAATAATAATTAACCCAATCCAATCAAAGGATTTTTCCTCATTCATGTTTTCCCTCTTCTTCCTCCCCTGAAATTGATTCTCTCATCTTAGTATCAGCTTTAATATTTTTCATCCGATAATAGTCCATAATGCCAAGATTTCCCTTTTTGAATGCCTCTGCCATAGCAAGAGGTACTTCAGCTTCTGCATCCCGAATTTTAGCTTCATTCTCTTTTTCTATAGCAACAGCCATAGCTCTTCTTTCTTCTGCCTTTGCTCGAGCAACTCTCATATCGGACTCAGCTCTATCTGCTCTGAGCCTTGCTCCAATATTTTCTCCAATTGTAATATCTGCAATATCAATAGAAAGTATTTCAAAAGCCGTTTGTGCATCTAGCCCTTTATCGAGTACTAACTGAGAAATTCTTTGAGGCGATTCTAATACAGCCTGATGAGTATCAGTACCACCAATAGAAGTAACAATCCCCTCACCAACCCTTGCAATAATAGTATCTTCAGTAGCGCCTCCCACTAACTGTAAGATATTAGTACGGACAGTTACTCTTGCCTTAGCTTTTAACTCTACTCCATCTTTTGCCACAGCAGAAATGTCTGCGCCTCCCCCTGGACAATCAATTACCTTGGGATTTACTGAAGTGCGAACTGCATCGAAAAGATCCCTTCCTGCTAAGTCAATAGCAGTAGCCTGTCTCCAATCTAAAGGAATATTCGCTTTATCGGCTGCTATCATCGCTCTTACTACATCGTTTAGGCGCCCTCCTGCCAAATAGTGGGTCTCTAAATCAGCGACTGCTATCTGCTTTAACCCAGCTTTAAAAGCATTAATACGTGCATTAACTACTAACTTAGGGGGTATTTTTCTAAGACTCATCCCGACAATATTAAATAAAGAAATAGGCGTCCCAGATACAAAGGCCTGGAACCACAAACTGATAAATCTACCAACTAGTGATAGGAAAATAACAACAACAAGCGCTAAAATAATAAATAGCACATAAATACCTACGGAAAAATCCATTTATTAGACCTCTTCTTCGATTTGTTTAACAATGAGCCTGGATCCCTCGCCTCCAATGACTTGAATGGTAGATCCTTTATTAATATACCTTCCCTTAGAAACAGCCTGATAAGACGTATCGTCTATTTTTACATGGCCAGATGGTTTTAAGTCACTTTCAGCTATACCAAGTTTACCAACAAGTTCTTTATCATAAAAACTGGCAAAATAACCTGTTTGATCTGAATCTAAAAAAATAGTCCCCTTTTTACCTGTCGACCTAACTCTCCATAAAGCTATTTTAATCGTTATCAGTAATGCAATGATCAAACTTGCGATAAAAATAATTAGCACAAGTGAACCTGGATCATTTAAAAGAAGTATTACAATACTTGAAATGAGAAGTACGCCACCTGCAACCCCCATTATTCCACCTGGCAAGAAGAATTCAAAATAAATTAATAAAAGCCCTATGACTGCTAATAAAATAGCTATGCTCATTTTTTTCTCACAATAACTCTTGATCCAATGATATCGGAAACTATGATTTTTTCCTCTTTTTCGATGAATTCTCTTAAGGAAGATGCATCATAAATTTCTCCATTTATCAGCACTTTCCCAGAGGGTCTTAAAGGAGAGTATACAGTTCCTTCCATGCCGACTTTAGGCAAGTTTTCTTTTGATATACCTGAAGTATATCCCTGCTGCTCTCCTTTTAACACGAATTTGGAAAATAAGCCTATTCTGGGGAGCACATACCTACTCAATAAAAACATAATAATTACGGAAACAACTAATGCTATAAAGAGCCAAACAAACATATTTAGAGCGTTAATTGCCGCTAAATTCCACTTTTCTGCATTAAAAGAAATATCTTTAATACTAGGCATCATCAATACAAAAAGACCTATTATTGTAAGGATTATTCCTACAATTCCAATTACTCCAAACCCAGGCAAGATGAAAAGCTCCACCATGATAAGGGCTGCTCCTATCAGAAAAATAATAACTTCTAACCAATCAATTGCATGAATGGAAAAACTATTAAGTAGAATCAACCCTAGACAAACTAAACCTATGCTTCCAAAAACGCCAAAACCAGGTGTGTTCATTTCAATATAAAAGCCTATTAGCATCCCAATGAATAAAAGTGAGGCTACAAGAGGATGAGATAAAAAAGAGAAAAAACCAATTTTCCAGTCATTGTAGGTAATGATTTGCGCCTGGGGTATTTTTTTAAAAAACGGATATTGAAAGATCAATAGTTTATTAGCAGGGTAAGTTCCCTCTTTTTTTTCTTTTGCAGTAATTGGTGATAACTTTTCAAAATCAACGGAAAAATCAGACACACCATATTTTTTTAACTGCTCTGCATCCAGTGTTAGAAGTTTCCCCTTATTGGAAATTATCTGATCAGATTCCCTTATTTGGTCTTCGTTATCTAGCTTAATAATCTGCCCAGCTCTTTCTACTACAATGATATCTTTATCTACCATAGCTTCGGCAAGATTGGGATTTCTACCATAAAAAGAAGCCAAATTGATAAATTCAGCTCTTAAAGCAGAGTTTACTTTTTCAGAGGCACTTTGCATCCCCTCTCCTGTTTGCAAAACAGGCTCAGCAGCCCCCATGATAGATGATGGTGTGGTTCCGATAAATCTAGATGAATAGGCAAGCATTGCACCGGCAGAAACAGCCCAATTATCAATAAAAGCCACAGTTGGAATGTTCGACTGGGTATCGAGTTCTTGCAAAAGCTTTGCTATTTTTTGTGAGGCAAAAACCTCTCCTCCTGGAGTATTTAAATGAAGGAGCAAAAAAATAATATTTTCTTTTTTGAAGTGCTCTATGGCTAATTTACAATGAATAAAAGTTGCTTGGCTTATAGGACGATCCATCGGAACTTCAATAAGACCTACTTTATTTTCCTTATCTGTTGAGTATTGAATAACTTCTTCAAGCTCAGAATCAACTTGAGCAAAAATGAAAAAGGGAATGAATAAATAAAATAATAATTTCTTCATTTTTTTAATTTTATAAACTCTAAAATAACATCCCTTGTATATTGCAGGTTTTCTCTACTATGCGCAAGAGAAACAAAACTAGTTTCAAAAGGAGATTGAGGTATGTAGATTCCTTTTTTTAAAAGAAATTGAAAATACTGTTTAAATAGGTCCATGTCTAAATGTGCTAAGTCCGTTTTATTCTGAGGATTTTTGACATTCCAAAAAATGCTAAACATTGATCCAATAGAATGAATACTATGAGGCGTGTTTTTTAACTCTTCCCTTATAGGGTCGGTAATAACCCTTGTCTTTTCCTCTAATTCTTCATAAATGCCATCTCTTTCTAAGACTTTTAAAGTAGCGAGGCCTGCCCTCATAGCTAAGGGGTTTCCAGATAATGTTCCTGCTTGAAAAACTTCACCTATGGGAGCTAACAAATCCATAACTTCAGCTTTGCCACCAATAAGGGCTGCTGGAAGCCCTCCCCCTACGATCTTACCAAAACAAGTAAGATCTGGAAGTATACCATAATAACCTTGAGCGCCTTCTAAGCCAACACGAAAACCTGAAATAACTTCATCAAAAATAAGAAGGAAATTATGTTTCTTAGAACATTCTTTTAATGCTTGTAGAAAAGCATGCTTTGCAGGAATTACCCCCATATTTCCGGCAATTGGCTCAATAATAACAGCGGCAACATCATCTTTTTTTTCTGAGGCAAAAAAGTCGTCCAAAGCCTTCTTATCATTATAAGGAAGAGTAATTGTTTCCTGAATAGAAGAAGGTAAAACTCCTTGAGACGTTGCTTCAGGATTCAAGTAAGATACACTCGATCCGGATTGTACTAGTAAAGCATCATGATGGCCGTGATAGTTCCCTTGAAACTTTATAATAAGGGGTTTTTTCGTATACCCTCTAGCAAGTCTTATTGCTGTCATGGTAGCTTCTGTCCCAGTAGAGACAAACCTTACTTTTTCAACGGAGGGAACTAGCTCTACGATTTTTTTTGCTATTTCATATTCATAGCTTGTTGAAATGCCAAATGAAGTTCCTTGTTTTAGTTGTTTTTCAAGCACTTTTACAACTGGATCTGGACTATGCCCTAAAATAAGGGCTCCCCATGATGTGCAATAATCAATATAGGTATTACTGTCTGCATCATAAATCGTGTCACCTATTGCTCTATCTACAATTAAGGGAGACACTTCAACATCAGAAAAATTTCTAACAGGTGAATTCACTCCTCCTGGAATGACTTGACAAGCGTTTTGGTATATTATCTCACAGGAACTTCGAGTCTTGCCTTGCATCTTAACTCCTAAACAGTAATTGACCTAGATAGATATTTTCGGCAATATCTAGATTTTTGTAATTATTTTATTTTTCCATGCAATTTAGAAAAAATTTTGCTGTATTTTTATTTTTTGCAAGCATCTTTTGCTCTTTGCATGCAGATATTTTTTATAAAGTAAGATTTTGGGGGTTAGAAGATAAAAAAGCATTACAAGCTATCAAAGATCATTCTGATTTGCTGGAAATGCAAGATCGCTCAATTCCTTCTGTCACGGCACTTCGCTATCGCATTGATGATGATATCCCTGAAATATTAAGCATCTTACAAAGCTTCTCCTATTATGATGCAAAAGTATGTACTAATATTTCTTTAGAATACCAACGCTTTGTGGTAGATGTTGTCATTACCCCGGGGCCACAATATCTTTTAAAAGACTTGGATGTTTTTACTTCCGCCTGTGAGGCTAAAGTACCATTGCCTCAAGCTCAAGGTATTACCTTAAATGACCTTGAGGTACAAAAAATGCAACCTATTACCACAGGAAAGATTTTAGATGCCCAGACCCTCCTGTTGGAAAGGCTTGCCGCCAATAGCTTTCCTTTAGCTACAATTACCAAAAGAGATGTTGTTGTAGATGTCCTCACTAAAACTATCTCTGTAACTTTTTGCGTTGATCCGGGACCTTTTTCTCATTTTGGTTCAACTACTATTTTAGGATTAAAAGATGTAGATCCAAAATTTATTGAGCGTAAAATAGCTTGGGAAGAGGGAGCTCCTTATGACTTAGATGACATTACCCTCACACAAAAACGACTTATGAAGTCAAACTTATTTGGATCAGTTTTAGTTTCTCATACAGGAGAATTAGATGAATCAGGAGAACTCCCCATGAAAATTAAACTGACTGAATCAAAACACCAGTCTTTTAATTTTGGAGTAAGCTACGCAACTATTGATGGTCCAGGTGCAAGTATTGGTTGGGAACACCGTAATATTGCTCATTTAGGACAGCTTTTAAGTATGCAAGTCGATGTTTCCAAAGTTGCCAGTACTGGAATCGCTACATACAAAATTCCTGACTTTTACAAGCTCGATCGAGACTATATATGGCAGGCAATGGTAGTAAGAGAAGATGTAGTCCCTTATATCGGATTTACCTATCGACTAGGGAATCGTCTTGAATGGAACATCAGTGAAACAAAACATGTCTCACTAGGGTTAAAAGGAGAATATATAAATGTTGTCAAAAGTATCAGTAACGGAAAGTTTACTTTTTTAGGACTTCCTTTATATGTAAACTATTCAACAGCAAGTTCTCTTTTAGACCCTACTTCAGGACTTTCGATTGCTTACAAAATGACTCCTTACCAGGCTATATCTCATAATAGGACCTTTTTTTTAAAACAAACGTTAACAGGAGGTTTTTATATACCATTTATCCCCTCAAGGAGAGTTGTCATGGCTATTAGACTTCAGTTAGGATCTATTGCTGGATCTAATCTTTCCCGAATTCCTTTTACAAAAAGGTTCTTAGGTGGATCAGATGATAATTTAAGAGGATACCGTTTTAAAACAGTCTCTCCTACTAATAGTAGTGGTGATCCGTTAGGTGGCAGATCTGCTGTATATGCAACTGTTGAGATGAGGTTTAGAGTGAGTGAATCAGTTGGGGTTGTCCCCTTTAGCGATTTTGGTACTGTTTCTTTGAAACAATATCCTGATTTTACTACAAAGTGGTTTAAATCAGTTGGATTGGGCTTGCGCTATTTTACCTTTTTTGGTCCACTCAGGTTAGATGTTGCAGTGCCTTTAGATAAGCGAAAAAGGGACCCCAATTACAGAATATATTTAAGTTTTGGCCAAACCTTTTAAAAAATGAAAGTACTTTTTAAAATACTCATATCTTGCCTTTTTACTTTTGTAGTTCTACTAGGTACAGCTGTTGTTTTTTTACAAACAGACTATGGGAAAAACCGGCTTCAAAAGCTTGTTCTAAATGCTTCTGAATCTAAAGGTGTTTCTATCCGTTTTGATGAAATAAAAGGATTTTTACCGTTTCAATGGACTTTCACAGATGTCGTTATTAGTGTAGACAGTACTAAAATTACAGCAAAAAATGTATCCTTTCGCTTATCTCTTTTTCAACTCATAAAAAAAACATTAGCTTTTAAAAGTTTCTATGCCTCAGACGTGAGAACTTTTGGACTTGCTCATAAAACTTCACTATCTAAAGAGCCCAGCAATATACAACTGCCCTTTTCGCTTCATGTCCGATCCTTTATCATCAAAGATTTTTATGTAGAACAGACTAATGTTCCCATCAATCTCATGGGAAAGTTTAAATTGCAAAAAGATGGATCTTATCTTTTTGCACAAACAAGAATAGAAAGAGATGGTTATACTGGCAGTTTTATAGAAGCTAACTTACGAGCTGAAAGAAATAGACTGGTGCAATTTGGGACTAAAGGAGATATAAAACAGTTAGATTTTTTAGCTTTTGTTAAGGACATCAGTTTTGACTCTGAAATGCAATTTCAGATTTTGGCAAAAGGCCCTTATGAAAGCTTTAAAAATTTGATTTACCAAAATGCAGACTATCCTGCCCGTGATATATCCGGTTCTTTATTTTTAGCATTTAAAGATACATCTAGCTTAGAAAAGCCACCTTGGAAATTAAAAAGTGATTTTACCATAGATAAAAGTAAAGCGCTTATCTTGTCCCCCTTAATTGTTACAACGCCTGTTACAACATTAAGGGGAAGTGTTTCTATAGAAAAGAAAGAGGGCCTTACCAGGTGCGACTTAAACTTGCAACCTGACAATCTAGTCATCTACAACCAAAACGTTACAAACTTTAATATAGCCATTAACTCTTCCGGACTAACAGAGCAAATTGAGGGAAATGCAAGTTTTAAACTTATCACCGAAAAAACCCCTTTTGAAGGAGGTTTTCAATTCAATTATCTGAAGGATGGACCCTTTTTTCTAGATGATCTAGTCATTAC
>PFAC01000053.1 GCA_002773835.1 Chlamydiae bacterium CG10_big_fil_rev_8_21_14_0_10_35_9
TCTCTGTCGAAAATCTCAACATCCAACCTATCAGACAAAGAATAAAGACCTTCATCAAAATTGAGTTTAACCAAATATTGTTTTTCATTATTCACAACAGCTTTTTGAGGACAGTCTAAAAATCTCATTTGAACAACATGTCCGACAATGCCAACTACTAAAATCCAAGATGTAATGCGCTGCCAACTAAATGCTCTATTCCTGCCATAGGATAATATAGGCTTGCTTTTTTGAAAGCCCATTGAATTGTTCTTACTCGTTAGAGCATATTTTATTCCAATTATTCCATGAAATAGTATCGGGATACCAATTAATACAATTTCTAACACCTGTAAAAAAGGCAGGCTGTGAATTAGATTGACTAATCTAATAAAGCCATATCCATCACTGCCTAACCAAAGCGCTGCTTGTGAATTGACTGTCAAGTGTTCTACTAAATAAAGTACAATCATCAAGCCAAATAATGAATGAACTCGTCTCCAAATAAATGCTTTTGGAACTACAACATTTGAATTTGCACTCATTTTAAAACCTCTTTTCTCAATTTTATCTACCAATCCATCATTTTACAATACAAACACTTCCTCAAAATAAGACAATTAATTATTATCCAAACCACTATGCTATGGTTAACAGATTTACATATTGATTTTAAAGAAAAAGAAGCAATAGATGTTTTTTTAAAAAAAGTATCTAAAGTTAAATCTGATGGAATTTGCATTACTGGAGATATTGGCGAAAAAGGAGAATCAATAAACTTTATAAAAAAGTTATCTGAAATAACAAAGTTGCCAATATATTTTATCCTTGGAAATCACGATTTTTATGGATTTAAAATCGAAGAATTTCAAGCTAAAGTTCACCTTGCATTTATAGATAACGCTAGAATTTTTTACCTTAACTCTCATCACTATGTCCCCTTATCTAATAATGCAGCAATCGTTGGCATTGACAACTGGTATGATCTAAGTCAGGGAGATTTTTTTGCTTCCCCTGTTATTCCTAAGGACTTTAAGGAAATCCAGACTTTTTCTACTTTAAACAAAAATGATCTTTTCTCTTTTATTCAAGATTACTCACATAAAATTATAGATCAATTAAATCAGAAGCTCGTAAATGCTTTTGCAAGCTTTTCTAATGTAATTTTATTAGCTCATTTTCCTCCCTTCAAGGAAGTTTGTCTTTACAACAATACGGTAGCAGATGACAACTGGGCTCCTTTTTTTGTACAAGGACTTTTGGGGGATTTCTTAAAAACTTTTATGTCTGAAAATCCTGATAAATGCTTAACTGTCCTCTCTGGGCACACTCATCATATTGCAAGCTATAAACCAACTCACAACTTAACTATTAAAGTTGGTAGTTGCCCAAATAATGAAATCAACTGGGATACTATTTCTTTTTAGAAAAGCCAAATAAAACTAGCCAAGTCCTTATGGTTTTTGAAGATTAAAGCACTTGCTTGCATTATCATAGGTTTTAACAGAAAGCTCCTCTATTGATATTTGTTTTTGATCTGCTATCACTTGAGCTGTTTCTTTTATAAAACTTGGCTCATTTTGTTTTCCCCTTTTAGACTGGGGAGCCAAATAAGGTGTATCAGTCTCAATCAATAATTGGTCAATTGGAACTAATGAAGCTACTTTTCTTAAGTCCTCTGATTTTTTAAAAGTAACGATACCGCTTAAAGATAAATACCACCCTCTTTTAATTACTTCTCCAGCTTCATCTATATTACCTGTGAAGCAATGTAAAACTGCTTTTTTATCTTTGGGATATTCATTATCCACGATTTTGAAAAGATCTGAAAAAGCATCTCTACAGTGAAAGATAACTGGTAGGTTTAGCTTGTTAGCTAAATGTAAATATTTGATTAAATACTTTCGTTGATTTTGTTTATCTGAGTGCTGATAGTAATAGTCTAATCCAGTCTCTCCAATAGCTTTGAAAAAGCCTCTTTCTGCAGCCTCTTTAAAAATTTCAAAGTCTTTAGTTCCTAGCTTATCTACATCATGAGGTGTTGTAGCACCTGCATGGTAAACCCAGGGATATTTTTTACTAAGCTCTTCAGCGTTGCTTAAACTTTTTTCATCAATGCAAATGTTCATTATTGCATTAACATTTTCTTTTTGCGCCCTTAGTAAGATCTCATCAATATCTTGGAAAACACCATCAATTGACAAATGTGCATGTGAATCAAATAAATTCATAAAAAAGCTTTACTTTATTTTTCAATCAAGTTGACTTAAAGAATTATAGAATTCTACAATCAATTTTAACAATTATCAAAGTAATTTTGCTTTATGAACCCTTTTATTGAGTCTTTTCAAAGTTCGGATAAATTTGGAAAGTTGATTTTTTTATTTTTATATGGACTTTCCATTATCTCATGGGTTGTTTTAATTTATAAAACAATACTCATAAGGAAATCTAAAAAACTAAGCTTTGAATTTGAAGAGTTAGTTGATAAACACAAATATCAATTACTTGATTTTTCTTATAATAACTTTGAAAAACACAAAAGCAGCCCATTTACTAGGATCTTTAATGTCCTAAAAGAAACGTCTATCGAAAGTCTCAATAAAAACCAGTTTTTTTTAAAACAAGAAGATAAAGAAAACAAATCTAATTTCTTATCAGAATCAGATGTACAACTTATTGAATCACAAATAAATGCAAAAATTTCAAAAGAAGTGCACTTTTTTGAAAAAAACCTTTTTATATTATCGACTATTGTAACACTAGCTCCATTTTTAGGACTATTAGGTACTGTTTGGGGTATATTAATAACATTTTCCAATATGTCTTTGCAAACACTTGGAAATGCAAATGTACTGTCAGGCCTTTCAATGGCACTTGGTACTACCGTAGTAGGACTTGTTGTTGCAATACCTGCATTAGTTGCACACAGCTTTTTAAAAAACCACCTTCGAGATTACTTAAAAGAAATGGAAAGCTTTTCTCAAAAGTTGTTAACAATATTAGAAATGCAATATAGAAAAGTAGAAATTTCTTAAGATAAATCATGCGTTATAAAAAAGATCCTATCTCAAAGTATGATTTTCAAGATTCAGCAGAAGGAATGATCAACCTTACTCCACTAATTGATGTTGTATTTGTTGTGTTGATCTCATTTATGATAATTGCCCCAATGCTTGAAGTCGAAAATATAGCTTTAGCTTCTTCTGGATCCTCTGCTAAAGAATCTACTAAGATCTCAAGTAATTTTAAAATTTATGTAAAAAGCGATAATTCTATTTGGGTAAATAATAAATCAGTTTCATTGTTAGAACTAAAAAAAATAGCTCATAAAAACTTTGTGTCAAAAAAAAACCCTATTATTTTTCATGATGAAAAAGCAAGTTTTGGCACCTACCAAAAAATTAAAAATTTAATGGAAGTTACAGGTTTTGAAGAAATGGAAATTGCACTTGCACCCAATGAGAACAAATAAAATTTCATCAAATTCAAAGTTGTTAAGAATTGCCCTTGGTGTTCTAATAATTCATTTATTTGCCCTAAGTGCATTTTGCATTCCTAAGATCCCCAAAATAAAAAGACATAAAATTAAAGTTCATACAACTATTGTTGAAAAAAAACAGAAAAAGTCTTTGCCTATAAAGGAACAGAAGGTGAAAACAGCTATAAAACCACAAAAGAAAAAAACTAATAAAATAGCAAATCCCAAATTGCAAAAAAAGCTTGTGAAAGCTCAAAACAATTTTACTAAAGACTTAGAGAAATACTTTAAGGATTTTGAATCTGAAGAATATACTCAACAAAAAACATCTTCTTTGCTTGTGCCATCCAAAATAGATAAATTAACAATTCAAACAACTCCATTGGAAGATACACTAGCAGATGAATATGAAAAAGTACTTATAAGTTATTTACAAGAAAACCTAGAGCTTCCTTCTTTTGGGACTGCTAAGATAAAAATTTCAATTAGTCCCGACGGCAAGTTAAAAAACCTCGAAATTTTACGATCAGAAAATAGTGAAAATATTCAATACTTAAAAAATCAATTGCATAGCCTTATATATCCATGCTTTAATTGTAGCAAGGAAGCCAAAAACTTTATCATTAATTTCAGTAATCTAGAATGAACTTTTTTAGAATTATATTTTTTTTACCATTAATTCTTTTTTCAACAGAAGAAATCTCTGTTGCTTTAAAAACAAAGTCAGGCCTTGCAACAATTAGAGTTAAAGAAATTCAGAATAATGAAACATCCCATAATTTAAGACATTTCAAAGAACTTAAAAAAGTCTTAGAATTTGATTTTAATCACAATGGCTATACTTGTTTATCTAATGACAAATTTTCAAATTATGAAATCAAGCTTTTACTCGAGAAAAACAAAGTTCTATGCACTTTAAAAGATAACAAACTTAATAAGAACTTTCGATTTGAGCCTATATATTTAAGTGGGTCAGTTGATTTAGATAGAAAAAAAATTCATAAACTATCTGACAGCATTCTAAAAAAAATATTCGGAGTTAAAGGCATTTCATCGACAAAAATTTTATACTCAGTAAGGAAAAAAATACCTAAAGGTCCTAACGACTGGTCTTCAGAAATTTGGATATCCGACTATGATGGTCAGAATGCAAAGCAAATAACGTCTGGCGGAAATTACAATGTATGTCCTACTTTTATCCCAATAAGAAATATTGAAGGTTACCAGAATTTTCTTTATGTATCTTATCGAAAAGGACAGCCTAAAATATTTAGAGCCTCTTTCAATAGCCCATCTGGAAAACAACTATTTTCACTCCCAGGGAACCAACTCTTGCCATCTATTTCTAATGATAGTCAGATGGTAGCATTTGTATGTGATGCGGATGGAAGACCTGATTTGTTCTTACAGAAATATACTCCACTAGGAGAGCCAATAGGTAAACCTATCCAACTTTTTTCATCCCCAAGAGCAACTCAAGCAACTTCATCTTTCAGTCCAGATGGTTCTAAGCTAGCTTTTTTATCAGATAAAGATGGTTCTCCAAGGGTTTATGTAATTGATATTCCATACCAAAGGATACAGACAAGACCTAAAGCTACCTTAATTTCTAAACGAAACCGTCAAAACTCAGCGCCCTGCTGGTCTTATGATGGAAAGAAAATCGCTTATTCTGCACAGACAAACGGTGTAAAACAAATTTGGGTTTATAACATAGAAAAGGATGAAGAAAGGCAGCTTACTTTTAGTGCAGAAAATAAAGAAAACCCAAGGTGGGCTCCAAATAGTTTACATTTAGTATATAATACTGAAGACGGAATTTACTCAGAACTGTATATTATTAATTTGAATCATCCTAACCCGGTCCAAATCACTTTTGGGAGCGGCCAGAAAAGGTTTCCCTGCTGGGAACCTAAATTAAAAAAATGAGGAGAATCATGAAAGGCTTAATAGCTATTGTTATTTGTTTATTGTTCAGTGGATGTCAAAGAAATACAGCACAGTGGGAAAATGTAAAAACTGCTGGCAGATATGTTCAAAAAGGCATTAACTCTATTTGTGGTAAAAACACAGATTCATATCTTCTCACAAGTGATGATGACTTTGTAGGGCCTGAACAAGATGAATATATTCCACTTCAAGACTCTGATTTAAAGACTCAAGCGGCGTCTATTGATACAGCAATCCCTCAACAGAAGTTAACCCCGGCTGTTATTCCTAGAAAAGCTAATTTTATGAAACCTGGCTCAAAGTTAGCTGATACTTTTCGCACAATCCATTTTGATACCGATAATCATGTAGTAACTGAAAGATACGATTTAATTACAGTAGCTAGAGTTGCAAATTATCTGAAAAAAAACCCAAAAGCATTCCTTTTAATTGAGGGACACTGTGACCAAAGGGCTTCAGCAGATTATAATATGGCACTTGGAGCTAGAAGAGCTAATCATATTAGAGTTTTGCTTGTAAAACAAAAGGTTGATCCATCAAGAGTAATAACTGTTTCATGTGGTAAGGAAAAACTTCTTAGCTTTGGATCTAAACCACAGGATTGGTCAATGAACAGAAGAGCTGAATTTAAAATTTTTGAGAAATAGAAAATGAGATATTTTGTTCAATTAGTCTTACTTGCAACTGTTAGCTTTTGCCAATATTCATGTAGCCCACTCAAGTCTTCTCCAAACGAAGAAAAACATCAAATGGAGTTGACAATACATGAAATTCAAACAGTGATAGATGACTTAATGCGCAATTATAATTGCTATAAAACCGAGCTTGAAATTCTTGATGGTGAGATAAAAAAGCATGAGAACAACCTGTCAGATATTAAGTCAACTTTTATTGAAAGCCAAAAAAACAAACTAGAAAAAGCACTTACACATCTTACATTACTTGAAAAAAGAATCTTCATATTGGAAAAGAGGCTAGGTGATTTTGAGAAAGATATTGAACAACTTAGTTATCATGCCAATGAAAGTTCAA
>PFAC01000055.1:0-555 GCA_002773835.1 Chlamydiae bacterium CG10_big_fil_rev_8_21_14_0_10_35_9
AGATGATGGAAAGCAAAAGCGCGTTCGTATGACAAAGCTAAGAAGAGTCATTGCGGATAAGCTTGTAGAAGTAAAAAACCAAACAGCCATGCTGACGACATTTAATGAAGTGGATATGACAGCTGTTATGGAAGCAAGACAAAAAGAGCAAAAAGCTTTTCAGGAAAAATTTGGGGTTAAGCTTGGCTTCATGTCCTTTTTTCTAAAAGCTGTAGCTTCTGCGTTAAAAGAATTTCCCGATGTACATGCGTTTATTGATGGAAATGAAATCGTCTATCCAAGTGGCTATGATATTGGAGTTGCTGTAGGTACGGATAAGGGGCTTTTTGTTCCTGTGGTAAAAAATTGCGATCAGATTTCCTATGCCGATATTGAAAAAAAACTCGTAGAGTATCGAAAGAAAATCGATGAAGGATCGATTTCTGTAGAAGAGCTAAGAGGTGGTAGCTTTACGATTTCTAATGGAGGCGTTTATGGATCTATGCTTTCAACCCCCATACTGAATCCTCCACAAAGCGCTATTTTAGGGATGCACTCGATTCAGAAAAGAGCCGT
>PFAC01000055.1:593-25565 GCA_002773835.1 Chlamydiae bacterium CG10_big_fil_rev_8_21_14_0_10_35_9
ATTTAGCCTTAAGTTATGACCACCGTATTGTTGATGGCAAAGAGGCCATTGGTTTTTTAGTCCAAATGAAAAATTACTTAGAAGATCCTGTTAGACAACTTGTGGACAGTTAACTATGCGTGATTATCAAGTTGCTGTTATTGGCGCAGGTCCAGGGGGATATGTCGCTGCAATTAAAGCCAGTCAGCTGGGGTTAAAGACAGTTTGCATTGAGAAGAGAAAAACTTTAGGCGGCACCTGTCTAAATGTAGGATGCATTCCTTCTAAATGTTTATTGCATTCTTCAGAGCTTTTTTTTCAGTCAAAATATCATTTTTCTCATCATGGAATAGATACTCCAAATGTACATTTTGATTTTAGTAAAATGCAGACAAGAAAAAATGAAGTAGTCAAAAGTTTTGTTCAGGGAATCGATTTTTTATTTAAGAAGAATAAAGTAGAACACATCGAGGGGTATGCTAAGTTGGTTGATCCTTATACCATTGAGGTGGAAGGTAAAAAAGTCACAGCAGATAATATCATACTAGCAACAGGATCTGAGCCAATTGAGCTTGATTTTTTAAAGTTTGATGAAAAGAAAGTTGTTAGTTCGACAGGAGCTTTAGAGCTTTCAAGCATTCCTAAAAAAATGGCGATTGTGGGAGCTGGCATTATCGGGGTGGAGCTCGGTTCTGTTTTTAGTAGGTTGGGCGCATCTGTAGAGTTTGTAGAATTTTTAGATCGTATATGTCCTACTTTTGATAAAGATATATCGGATGCTGCTTATAAAGTTTTTACAAAACAAGGAATGAAGTTTTCTCTTTCTCACAAAGTAACAAGTGCAAAAGTCGATAATGAGCAGGTTTTTTTACAAGTGGAAGGGGCAAAAAAAACAAAAGAGTTGCAAGCTGATACTGTTTTAGTGGCTATTGGAAGAAAGCCTAACTCTTCTCATTTAGGACTAGAAAAAGTTGGTATTCAGAGAACAGAAAAAGGTTTTATCAGGGTAAATGATTGTTTTCAGACAAACTATCCTCATATTTTTGCCATCGGCGATGTAATTGGTGGACAAATGCTTGCTCATAAAGCTTCAGAAGAAGGAATTTGCGTAGTTGAATTTATTAAAGGGACAACACTTAAGCTTTCTTATGTAGCTATCCCAAGTGTTGCTTATACCTATCCTGAGATTGCCTCTGTTGGTTTTATGGAAAAGGTGCTGCAAGAAAAAAATATTCCTTATAAAAGCTTTTCTTTTCCCATGAAGGCAAATTCCAGGGCCAAATGTACCGGGCAAGAAGAGGGATTTGTGAAAGTACTAGGGCACAAGACAGATAAAACCCTTCTAGGTGTTCATATTATTGCAGCGAATGCCTCGGAACTAATAGGAGAAGCAGCTGTTGCCATCCAAAAGAAAATGACTATAGATGAGTTAGCTAATACTCCTCATGCTCATCCTACCTTGTCGGAAGCTATTAAAGAAGCTTCTCTTGGAGCGTTTGATAAACCATTACATCTTTAATTTAATAGCCGTGAGATGTTCCACAGCTACAAGAAGATCGAACATTGGGGTTGGTTATTTTAAAACCAGCTCCTTGAAGACCATCAGCATAGTCAATTAAACAACCCTTAAGTCTGTCTTCATCTTTTTTGCTGATGTGTACATCTACTCCATTGGAATGATAGACTGCATCTTCTTCGGTTGGCTTTTCAGAAAAGTCTAATACATACTCAAATCCATTACAGCCGGCAGCTTTTTCAGATAGACGAAGACCAAAGCCTTGCTTATTTTCTTCTTCTAAAATTTTTAAAAATTTTTGAGCGGCAGTATCAGTTAAAGTAATAGATTCTGTATCGATTTTCTCTTGTAAGATTGCATTTAATTTTTCAATAAGCAGGTCAATTTGACCATCATCAAAGCCATGGCCATACATGCCGGCTTCTAGTGTTTCAAAAGTTGAGGCAGAGCAGCCGACACAGTGAAGGCCTGCATTTGTCATTTCTTGAGCAAGTCGTTGGCTTTTTTGAGGAAATTTTTGAAAAATATCTTCTATCGTCATCTCGCGGTGAATAAGCTTATCTGTCATATTTAATACTTCACCCTGACGGTTCCCTGTTTAATTTTGCACTGGCAGGCTAATCTTTCTGTATCCATTTCACCTAAGAAATCTTCTTCAGCTTCTGTAAATTCAGACAGGTTTTTCATGTCTTCTTCTTCCACTTCGATAACACATGTGCCACATACACCTTCAGTACAGGCAAAAGGGACACCTTGCTCTTCACAGGCTTCAGCAATTTCACTGCCATCAGGTAGCTCTACTTCGTCCCCAGTATCTTCAAAAATAAGTTTTGCCATAATTTTTTCTCGAATTTATGCCTTACCGAATAAGCATGCGATGAAATCAAGAAAAAAGCAAGAGTTATTCAACGGCTAAATTCTCATCTAGCATTGACTGGGCTGTTTCTTTTAAAGTATCGATCCCATTAGGAAACCCTATCTTTATTAACAGCTCGTGTAAATGGCTAAACTCTGTTTCTAAGAAATCTAATTTAGTCTCTAATTGGGCTAAATTAAGCTTATTATCCATATAAAACTCCTTTTAAAGGGATTTGCTTTAAAAATACATTAACTTTGTTAAAGTTTATTAAAGAATTGAAATTAAATTAAAAATTTGTTAATATATGTAATATTAAAAATACACCTTGAGTTGAAAATGACAGTAAGTGCTACTACTCAAATACCAGTTACTTATGCTATTAAAGATGAATTGTTTGACAGATCTAAACGGCTATGGGCTACTGACAATAAATTTTTAGCAATTATTTTTGGAATTGGTGAGCTTTTTCGTTGGATTAAGCCTTTTCACAACTGGCTTCATGAAAAGACCATCTCTATCATAGATGGGCCGGAGGCTTTATTGGCCTATAGATATGAAAGGTGCAAAGACATCTCGAAGGTAGCTGAAAGAGAACTTCAGCAAGCCAGATCTCCTTATTTATCTCTTTTAGTGGAATCTTCAGTAAAATCCATTTTAAAAGCGTATAAAAGAGATGCTTCCCTAAGTACTGAGCTTGTGCATGATCAGATAAAGAGCATTCTAAAAAGGATGGATGGGATTACATTAGAGTCAAAAAAATCTTTAGAAGATGAAAAATTAAAGGTTATTTATGCGGAAATTGGAAAATCTATCTTAAAAAAAATGCACGAAGAAATAGATGATTTTGAGCTTTTGTCAAAATATAACCAGCTTTTGCCTCTTTCTCGTGAAGAAATTTACTATAGAAAAGTCTTTTTAAAAGCAGTTGAGCTTGAAAGCACTGCTGAGGCTAGAAAATTTGTAGATAAAGAATTTCCCAAGACTCTTCCTATAGTAGAAGAAAAGCCGCGCACTTTTTTTCGAGCAATTTCAAGTTTTTTAGATTAAATACATTAAACCATTTTTTAAGTTTAATGCTTACTTAGAAAAGTTTTTTTTATTGGATTGAACCTTTTTTAGTGGCTTATACAAAACCATCAAAACCATCAAAAGCATCAAAAGCATCATCATCTTCAAAAACATCAAGACCATGAGAACTTTCAAGATTATCATCTTCGATGTGCAATAGTGGTGGTTTAAATGCTTGAGAAGTAGTAGAGTCATCATCTTCGTTGTCTGTATCAACTACTGTTGGCGATGGAAGATTAGATAATTGAGAAGCATCAGAGTTAGATCTAGGAGTAGAGTGACTTTCAGGCATATCAGCGATAGTTCCTTCGTTAATAACTACTTTATCTGATCGGGCATTTAAGTGCATTGTGGCTATTTTGTCAACAGCATCAGACAATGTTTCTATACCCAAAATACTGCCAGGAGAATTAAATTTTACATTCAAGTTAGAGACCTTAGCTCCAAGTATCTCTAAAGATCCATTTTCTCTTTTTACTAGCTCAGTAGCCTCAATGTGTTCTGCCGTAAGTTTATCAACAGATACATTATTAGCTTGAGCTACAATAGCTTTAAAAAGCTCTGCAATAGTGTCAGTTCTATCGCTTTGTTTAATAGCTTTAGATCCAGATACACATATATCCCACTTTTGGCCGGCAGCTTGAAAGGCATTATTATAAACTACTTCTGTCATGATAATTTTATTATTATGTATTTATACTTTAATTATATCATATTAATACATTAAGTGTAAATTAATATTTTTATAAATAATTACTTATTATTTTAAGAGATTTTATTTTTCCCTTAAAAGGGGATCTTCGTAAGTAACTAGAATAGAAGTAGATAGATTTTTTCTTCTCAAATTATCTTTTTTTTTAAATTATTTTTGTCGTATCTTGTTGAGCTTTTTTAACTTATGTAAAGGTTTTTCATGTCCATTCCAAGCGGTTTTTATCCTTCAAGAACTATTTCCCATCTACCTCCTGAAGAAAGGGTGAAAATTCTTTCTTATTTAACTCCTCAAGAACAATTAATGATGCGCGGTGCTAGTCGGGCTTGGAATTACCTTTCTCAAGAAAGATTAGGGCAGTTTGCCTTCATACAATCTATTGCAGGAACTTGCTCTAGAGATATCGAGAAGTTGTATGATAATGACCCAAAAGCTTTTGAAGTTTTTTTGGATAGAACAGTTAATACCAACTTTAACCTAGTGTCAGATTCAGACAGTAGGGTTATGGGGAAATTTTTTTATAATGTTCTTTACTTTAAAAGTAGGGTCAATATTGAAGAGATGATGCAATGGCTAAGAAAGTTGCCTCCCCAAAAAAGAGCACTTATTGAAGAGTTTAACTATTACGATATTACGGATAGACAACTTGCTGAAGTTATTGAGCTATGTCCAAACTTAAAAAAATTACACCTTATCAATACAAATATCACAGGAGAAGGGCTTTCTCATATCCCTGAGAATAACCAATTGGAATATGTTAGCTTATCATCTCCCAATTTGGACAAAGCTTTCCTTTCCACATTTTTTTCTAGAGCAACTAAGTTGAAGAGCCTTTGGTTGGTTTCCCCAATTGCTGGAGAAATTCTTAGCCATATCCCCAAGAACAATCAATTGGAAAAAGTGGATTTAGATAATAGTACTTTAAAAGAGAATCATCTCATAGAGTTTTTCTCCAAAGCAACGATGCTTAAAGAAGTTAATTTAAGTCATTCAAATATAACGGGAAAATGCCTTAATTTTATTGTTAGTGATCAACTAGAAGCAATAATATTGAGTTATTGTGAATATCTTGATGAAAAATGGCTCGTAAAGTTTTTTTCTAATGCAGCTACGCTTAAAAGAATTGATTTGACTCTATCATCAACGACGGGGGAGGGAATATCTCATATTCCTATAAATAACCAACTACAAACTTTGGTTTTAAGATACTGCGAGTTTCTTGATGAGAGGTACCTCATAGGATTGCTTCCTAATGCAACTTTACTTAGAGAGCTCGATGTTTCTAAAACCAGTATAACAGGACAGTGTCTTGTTCATATTTCAGTGCAAAATCAATTAGAAAGACTTAGGTTGCGTGATTGCAAAAGACTCAATGAAGCACTTCTTAGGGAGATTCTCTTAAAAGCAACTATGCTTACTGAACTCGATATTTCTGAAACAGCGATAACGGGACAAGTTCTAGTTGACATTTCTGAGCATACTCAATTAGAAGAACTTATCTTTTATAATTGTAAAAAACTCGATGAAGCATTGGTTTGGGAGTTTTTCTTAAAAGCAAATAAAATAAAAAAACTACACTCTAAAAGTTTAAGTGATTCTTTAATAAGAAAGATTACAATATTTGAAATGCTTGTTCGGAGAAATGGTAATGTAAAACTACACCAACAGCCAAAAGAGGTGATAAATTTTTTACATGATTTACCTTTATCTAGCAGAGAAATGGTTCTGTCTTTAGATTTTGCCAATAGTGCTGCCTCATATATGATGATAACAGAAGAAGAAATCGCAACACTGCTTCAGTTATGCCCTAATTTAAAATTCTTAGCTGTTGGAGGAAAGGTAACTGGTGAGGGGCTTTCACATATATCCGAGGACAATCAACTAGAGAAACTTTTTTTCTATTCTTGGAATCCTGATGAAGGATTTCTAGCTCAGTTTTTTTCGAAAGCAAAAAAGATAAAAGAAGTTAAATTTAATAAAACAACGGGAGTAGGACTTTCACACTTACCTGAAGGCAATCAATTAGAAAAAATAGATTTTTATGAGTCTGAAAACCTTGATGAAAAAGCTCTTGCAACGCTTTTTGCTAAAATCTCCTTTCTAAAAGAAGTTAATTTTTTTCTTTCATCAGTAACTGGGGAAGGGCTTTCGCGTTTGCTTGAGAATAATCGATTAGAAAAAGTTAGCTTTGTTATGTGCAAGCAGCTTAAGGAAGAAGCTCTTAAAAAGCTTTTTGCTAAAACCCCCTTTCTAAAAGAAGTTAAGTTTGACTCTTCAAAAACTACTTTTGAAGGACTTTTGCATTTACCTGGAGATACTCAGCTAGAAAAACTTTCTTTACGTTATTGCAATATTGATGCAGAGATTTTTAATGCGCTTATTAGTAAAGCGGCTTATTTAAACAATATTGATCATAGAGGCGCTTCTATTAAGCAAAAAAATAAGTTATTTAAAGCTTTTAAAAAAATTTTCGGCCATTAGAGTTTTAAAAAGAGCCTCACGTTTGTAAGAAATCTTGAGGTTCAAAAATTACTTTAATCTTTTTTTTTAAAATCATAGTTTTAGTGTTTTTCGCATTTTGAATTTATAGAAGGTAATTATCATGTCTACTTTGAATAGTGTTTCTTCTATCTCTTATTTACCTAAAGAAGAAGGAGTAAGGGTTCTTTCCTATTTAACCCCTAAAGAACAACTAACTACACGCAAAGTCAGTACTACTTGGAATAACCTTTCTCAAGACAGATCGGGGCTATTTGCCCTTGTGCAATCTATGGCAGGGATTCGATCTGAAGACATTAAGAAGATGCATGATAGTAATCCAAAGGCTTTTGAAGTTTTTTTGGATAGAATAGTTAAGACCAACTTTAATCCAAGTTTGGATCCAGATAATAAATTTATGTCAGGTTTTTTTTATAATATTCTTAGATATAAAAGCGATACCGATAGTGAAGAGATGATGCACTGGCTAAGAACTTTGCCTTTACAAAAAAAAGCAGCTGTTCAGGATTTATATATTAAATCGCCTATTACGGATGAACAGCTTGCTGAAGTCTTTAAAATATGTCCAAGCCTTAAAGAGTTGCATTTTGTGGGTGGAGTTACAGGTAAGGGGTTTTTACATATACCTGAAAACAGTCAATTAGAAAGTATCACCTTATTTTCTAATAATCTTGAAGAACAATTTCTTTCAGCTCTTTTTTCCAAGGCTACAAAGTTAAAAAGTATTTTCATCAATTTTCCCATTACGGATAAACAACTTGCTGACATTCTTGTAAAGTGTCCAACTCTGAAAAACCTGTACTTGACTGGGGTAAATATTACAGGCGCGGGGCTTTCAAATATACCTGCGAACAATCAACTAGAAAGTATTAGTTTATCTTTTGGCAACTTTGATGAAGGTTTCCTTTCCTCTTTTTTCTCCAAGGCAATCAAGTTAAAGAGTATTTTTTTAAGTTCTTCTAATATAACAGGAAAAGCTCTTTGTCATATTCCAGTAAATAATCAACTGGAATGTGTAGTATTGAATTTATGTACAAACCTCAAAGAGGATCATCTCATCAAATTTTTCTCTAAAGCAACGACACTTAAGGAAGTGTGCTTAGATCTTGCATCGATGACAGGTGAGGGATTAGCTAGTATCCCTCTAAACAATCAGCTAAAGTTTATTAGTATAAATAATTGTACAAATCTTGAAGAGGCAGCTCTTTGGGAATTTCTTGCAAAAGCCAATAAAGCAATAAAAATAAGGTACTACGGACTAAGCAATCCTTTAACGAAAATAGTTCTTATGTTTCAAACTCTTATTCAAGGAGCTGATACTAAATTACATCTAAAGCCAAAAGAGATAATAAATTTCTTACATCATTTACCCATGTCTAAAAAAGAGGAGGTTCAATCATTAGATTTTACCGACGGGTCTGGTACATTTACATCGGTAAAAGAAGAAGAAATTGCAACACTACTTCAACTATGTCCTAATGTAAAATTCTTAAATGTTTTCTTACACACTGGTAAAGGGCTTTCACATATACCTGAGAATAACAAACTAGAAAAGCTTACTTTAACTATTACTCATCCTGATGAAGAGTCTTTGGCTCAGTTTTTTTCCAAAGTAAAAAATTTGAAAGAAATTGATTTTAGTTATTCAAGAACAACAGGCAAAGGACTGTCGCATTTACCTAGGGATAATCAATTAGGAAAAGTAGTTTTTTTTAATTGTAAAAAGCTTGATGAAGAAGCTCTTGCAACACTTTTTGAAAAAGGAGCCATGTTAAAAGAAGCTGATTTTCATTGTTCAAATACCTCTTGTAAAGGACTTTCTCATTTACCAAAGAATAACCAGCTAGAAATACTTGATTTACGTTTTTGTCGTTTTGATCCAGAATTCTTTAAGATTGTTTCTGAAAAGGCAACCAAATTAAAAAATGTTAAGTTGAGTTTATTAAGATAAAAATAGTTCAGTTTTTTTATAAAACTCTTGAGGATTTAAGTTTTTCTTTAATCTTTCTTTTTAAAACTCGAAATTTTAGCATTTTTGCTTTTTAAACTTATATAGGGTATTATTATGTCTTCTTTGAGTGTTTCTCCAACTATTTCTCATTTACCTCCAGAAGAAAGAGTAAAAATCCTTTCCTACTTAACTCTTCAAGAACAGTTGCTAACTATGCGCAAAGTTAGTAGTACTTGGAACGAACTCTCTCAAGATAGATTAGGATTGTTTGCCTTAGTGCAGTCTATGGCGGAAATTCGGCCTAGCATTAAAACGAGTAGGATAGACATTATTAAAACGAGTAGAACAGATCTTAATACCAAGAAGCTTTACGATAAAGACCCAGAGGCTTTTAAACTTTTTTTGGATAGAATAATCAATACAAACTTTAATCTGATCTCGAAAGCTGATAATAAAGTTATGTCAGGATTTTTTTCGAAAATCCTTCAATTTAAAAGCCAGGCAGATTCCGAAGAAATGTTGCAATGGTTAAGAGATCTACCTCCCCAAAAAAGAGCAATTATTCAGGATTTAAAGTTTAAAGACCAAAATATTACAGACGACCAACTTGCTGAAGTCATTGAATTATGTCCAAATTTAAAAAATTTATCCCTTGTGAGGACAAAGATTACAGGTAAGGGACTTTTACAGAGCAATCAGTTAGAAAGCATTATCTTGATTAACTTACCTATTGGCAATTCTGATTTTTCTGACAATCTTGATAAACATTTCCTTTCCAATTTTTTTTCCAAGGCAACCAAGTTAAGGAGCATTTGCATAGCCTCTTCTAATATAACTGGAGAATCCCTTTGTCATATCCCAAAGAATAACCAGTTAGAAAAGGTGGATCTTTCTGATTGCAAAGAACTTGATGAAAAAGCTCTTGCAGACTTTTTCTCTAAAGCAACGATGCTTAAAGAAGTTGATTTAAGTAGAACATACATAACGGGAAAAGGACTTGCTTGTATAGCCAGCAATCAAATAGAAACAGTAAGATTAAGTTTTTGTCATCATCTTGATGAAGAAGCTCTGATAA
Source organism: Chlamydiae bacterium CG10_big_fil_rev_8_21_14_0_10_35_9 (assembly GCA_002773835.1). Taxonomy (GTDB): domain Bacteria; phylum Chlamydiota; class Chlamydiia; order Chlamydiales; family SM23-39; genus 21-14-0-10-35-9. The sequence goes on from PFAC01000055.1 coordinate 10,253, forward strand.
AATTTTTCTCTAAAGCAACTACGCTTAAAAAAGTTCACTTAGCATTTTCTTCAACAACAGGTCTAGGATTATCTTATATTCCAGAAAACAATCGACTAAGCCATGTTAGTTTAAAAGATTGTAAAAAGCTTGATGAAGAAGTTCTGTCGCGATTTTTCTTAAAAACGAAAGAGCTTCAAGTGCTTGACTTAGCATTTTCTTCAACAACAGGGGAAGGACTTTCGCATTTACCTGAGGACAATCAATTAAAAGGATTAAACCTTCCTTATTGCGAAATGCTCGATGAAGAAGCCCTTGCAAAGGTTTTTTCTAAAAGAAGCACATTAAAAGAAGTTATATTAAGCTATTCTAATACGACTTGCAAAGGTCTTTCACATCTGCCTGAGGACAATCAATTAAAAGCAGTAGATTTTTCTGGTTGCAAAAAACTAGATGAAGACGCTCTTGCAAAACTTTTTTCAAAAGGAGGCGTGCTAGAAGTAGTTGATATGCATAGTTCCAATACGACTTGCAAAGGTCTTTCTCATATACCTGAAGATAATCAATTAAAAGCAGTAGATTTTTCTGATTGTGATGAATTTGATGAAGTAGCTCTTGCAAAGGTTTTTGCGAAAGCAACTAAGTTAAAAAAAGGTTGAACTTAGCTAAGCAGAAAAAACTATTATAAAGAATAGTCCCTTAGTAATTGATTGAAGTAGTTTTTTTCTTTCAGTTTGCTTGATATTTCTTTTTTAGATAGGTTGTATACTAGAGGGGTGTCATGGAAATAATACCTGAAATTACTGAACCTTTTCGGTCTATATTGATTTTTGGTCCTCCAGGATCTGGAAAGGGGACTTTAGGGGGCTTTTTAAGCAGCGCTGGTAATCATTTTCACCTTTCTTCGGGTGATATTTTTAGAGGGCTCTCTCCTGAATCTCCTGCCGGTAAGTTATACCATAACTATGCTAGTAAAGGACTTTTATTGCCAGATGAGGTGACTATCAGGATTTGGCACCACTACCTACATGGTCTTATTGCTACCAATAAGTACTTTCCTAAAGAGCAGTATTTGCTATTAGACGGCATACCAAGGACATTAAGGCAAGCTGAGCTTATAGAGGAATATGTCCAGGTAGAGGGGGTAATTGTCTTAGATGTGAACAACCCCAATGTTTTGATCAAGAGGATGCAACGAAGGGCTCTAATAGAGAAAAGAACTGATGATAAAGATCCTAATGCACTGAAAACCAGGCTCGAAATCTATAAAAAAGATACCTCGAGCGTTTTAAAGCACTATTCTAAAAAAAAGATTTACACATTTAATGCAGATCAAAAACCTTTAGAGGTCTTACGGGATGTTTTAATTAAGTTCACTTCAATATTATGTTAATATTAAAAATATAATTATTATTTAATTATAAATATATTTCTGTGCTATAATTAATTAAATTAATTGTAAAATTTAATTATTATGGCTATTTCTTTACCTAGAATCACTTCTCTAGAAAACGCAAATGTTTTAAGTGTGCCTGTAGATAGATTTTTAGAGACAACCGTTCCTTCTAAACTAGTAAGTCGTCTCATAGGATCTATTAATGAGGTTTTATCGCAAAGTGCTGTAAGAGCATGTCTCAAAAAAAAAGAGATTCATCAAATAAGTATTTCTATCAATGAAGAAGGGCTTTCTATATCGGAGCTTGAAGAGCTTAACCTACCCATTGATTTGAATCCTGCCTTTGAATTTTATAGATATCTTAGAAGAAATGGCTCAGTACCTAATCTAGTTACGAACACGTTTATAAAAGAGCCCCATGTTAGGAACAGTCTAGCAGAAATTTATCAGAAAATTACTGAAGAAATTAATGCAAGGCATGAAAAGATAGAACCTACTCTTTTTGGACAATGTACACCAGCCCCAGCCAGTTTAAGTGATTTATTAGGTGTTATCAGAAACAGTTATTCAGCCAATCCCGGTATCGATCCAGCTAACCCCCTTTTATTAGGGTTGGGTGCTGCTGGAGGTGTGCTGGCAACTGTTTCAGGTCTTCAAATAACTAAGACTGCTTATGAAATGCATAAAATATCTAAAGAGGCTGAGGATAAAACGGGAATGATTCAAGCCAAACTGCTTGCTTCCATCGGAACTAGCTTAAGTACTTTAGGAGCAGCTTTTACAGTTGATAAAGGATACGGCCTATTTGTCGACCCTGAAGTTACTACTGTATTTGAATCGGCTATAGCTCCTTTATATGGACTGGTCTCTGTAGGCGCTTTAGCATATGGAATTCATGGTTTAAGTGATGTGGCAAGTTTTAAAGAAGAGTTGTACTCATATCTTTATTCAGGACATAGCGAGAATTTTAAAAATACATTAAAGTTTTTAAAAGATAAGCTAGAAATTGATGAATTAGAATACAACACTATTAAAGAAGAAATATACAATAATGATGATATAGCACCTGCTGATAAAGCCGATAAGCTAGAAGAAGCTTTAAAAAAAGCATTCTTAAGAAAAAGACTTCAGCTAGAAAGGTGGACAAGTCCTGAATGCGTTCAATATTTAACGAAAAACATAGATAGGGTTTTATTAACTGGCACGGCTGATGAAGCTGAAAAAATTGTACAAATGGTAGTCGATGCTAACTTTAAAAAAATCCTGTATTATTCTTTGGTTGTTATCGCAGGGCTTTTAGGAATAGCCACAGCCACAGTCTCTATTCTTGCTGTTCCTATTTTGCCAGCTGTTTTGATGGGCATTACCTCAAGTTTTTGGCTGGTAATAGATACAAAAATTCTGCGAGACGCCGTTGCATCTGGCTGCTTGAAAATTCATAAAAAAATATACGGAGAGATATAAAGCTAAAGGTGTTTTTGCTATACATATAATATATGCAACAACACTTAGTAGATTTTATATTTTATCTTAAAGTAGAAAAGGGTCTTTCTAAAAATACTTTAGAAGCTTATCAAAGCGATATTGAGTCTTTTCTTTCGTTTAAAAAAGACAAAAATATAACAAATGATCTTGTCTATTCTTACTTGAAAAAACTCCATCAAGCAAACCTGGCATCCAGTACCATTGCTAGATATCTCATAAGCATTAAAGTTTTTCTAAACTATTTAAGAAAAGAAAATATCTTCCAAGAAAGCATTTTCATTGACACTCCTAAAGTATGGCAGCTTATTCCTGAAGTTTTAACCTATGATGAAATTACAGAGCTTTTTAAAGCACCGAATACTACAACTTTAATTGGAGCAAGAGACTTGGCTATTTTAGAGTTGATTTATTCCAGTGGGCTCAGGGTTAGTGAAGTTTGTCAGATACTTTATAAAGACCTGCAGAAAAATATTCTTAAAGTTAAGGGAAAAGGAAGTAAGGAAAGGATTGTTCTTGTAGGTAAAAAAGCAGAAAGTGCCATTCAAAATTATTTGTCTCGCTTTAGAAAAGGTATAAAAGAAAAAGATTATCTCTTTGTGGCAAAAAAAGGCAGGCCAATGGATAGGGTAGCCATCTGGCACAGGATAAAGTTCTATGCAAAGCAAGCTAAAATCATGAAAAATATTTCGCCTCATACGCTGCGCCATTCTTTTGCTACTCACTTACTAGAAAATGGAGCAGATTTAAGAGTCATACAAGAGCTATTAGGACATGCTAGTGTAGCAACAACTGATCGATATACGCATATCAGTCAAAATACCATGCAGCAATCTTTTGATAAGTTCCATCCTAGACCTTAACTTTTTTTAAAGAAGAAAGCTTTCTCGATAGAACTTCAAAATAGTAAAAGACTACTGGAGTCAAATAAAGTGTGAGAGCCTGTGAAAAAATAAGACCTCCAACAATGGTAAGACCAAGGGGTACTCTTCCTTGTGCACTGGCTCCTCCAATGCCAAGAGCAATTGGGACAGCGCCCATAAGAGTCGAAGCGCTTGTCATAATAATAGGTCTAAACCTGATGATGCAGGCATCATAAATTCCATTATAAGGATCTTTATTATGTGTTTTGATTTGCTCTATAGCAAAGTCAACCATCAAGATACCATTTTTCATCACTATGCCAATAAGTAGAATAAGACCTACAAAGGAATATAGAGAAAGAGTTTCCCCAAAAAGATATAGAGTTAACAGCCCGCCGACAGTTGCGGGGGCGAGTGCTGACATAACAGTGATAGGGTGGATGAAGTTTTCATAGAGTATACCTAAAATGACGTAGATAATAAAAATCATAATGAGAAAAAGAAAGCTCAAGTTCTGAAATGCTTTTTTAAAAACATCGGCTGTACCTAATACTTTTCCAGAGACACTTTTGGGTAAAATCTTTTTAGCTGCAAGCTCTACATTTTCTACTGCAGTGCCTAAAGGAACATTAGGAGCTGGATTAAACGCAAGTGTTACAGAAGGAAGACCATTGATGCGGTTAACGGTAAGGGGGCCTACCGTTTCTTTAATGCTGGTAATGCCATTCATGGGCACTAACTTCCCACTTGATGAGCGCACATATAGCTGATTTACTTTGGAAGGGTCTTTATAGAAAATAGGCTGCGTTTCAATGATGACATCATACTGATTGATAGGAGCATTAATAGTAGATATTTTTCCTCCTGAGTAAGCTAGATCGAAAACCCTTTCAATTTCTGAAGCGCTGACATTCAAGCTCGATGCCCTATCCCTGTCAATGGCTACAAAAAGCTGAGGTTGGGTGATTTGAAGGTCCGATGAGACTTGAGAAAGCAAATTGTTTTTCTTTAAAGCATCTTCTAGTTTGATAGAAGCTTCATTTAAGGCTTTTTGATCAAGGCCTGTCATAGAATATTGATATAAGGCTTTTGCTTGTTGGCCTACTTGTAAATTAATAAGAGGCAAGGGGGAGAGATAGGTATTTATCCCAACAATCTGCGAAGATTTTTTCTCAAAGTCTGCAATGATGGGATACATGGGCCCTCTTTCTTCGTAAGGCTTAAGTCTGACAAATAAGAGTCCTTGATTGTCTTGTGTTAAAGAGGCAACAGAGACAACGGATTCTACTCTTGGGTCATCTTTATATATTCGGGATAGCTGCCTTTGGTATTCCGCCATTTTAAAAGGAGAGGTTCCGTCACGCGCTTCTGTGAAGCCCTGAATAAAACCGACATCATCAGGTGGTAAAAAGTCTTTAGGTAAATTTAGAATTAAATAGACAGATCCACCAGCACAGGCAAACCCAATGAGCAAAGTAAAAAACCGATGACTCATAGACCAGCTAAGGGTTTTTCTGTATACATTCAACATTTTTTCCGTAACGAAATCTGTCCATCTTTCTACAGGTGATTTCTTGGCTCCTTCTCCATATTTAGGGATAAACCTGCTGCAAAGCATAGGAGTTAAACTAAGAGAAATAAAGGTAGAGATGACTACTACAACAACCAAGGTAACCGCAAACTCTCGAAATAATTTTCCGACAACTCCTCCCATAAAAATCATAGGGATGAAAGCGGCAATCAAACAGACAGAAGTGGATAAAATAGTAAAGCTAATTTCTTTTGAACCTTTAAGACTTCCTTCATAGGGGGTCTCTCCCATTTGTACGTGCCTTACACTGTTTTCCAAAGCAACAATGGCATCATCAACTAAAAATCCAATCGAAAGGGTCAAGGCAAGAAGGGATAAAATATCTAAGCTAAATCCTAGTAGATACATTCCTGCAAAAGTTCCAAAAATAGCTAAAGGCAAAGTAACTGATGGAATAGCTGTATTGATTAATCTGCCCAAAGAAAGATAAATAATACCAACAACGAGTATGAAGGCAATGATAAGAGTCAGTTGCACATCTCTTACCGATTCCATAATAGTCATTTTTTTATCATATAAATCATGGATCTTTACAGAAAAAGGCAACTCCTTTTGAAGAGTAGGGATCAGCTTTTGCACGTCATTAATAATTCTGACAGCATTTTCCCCAGACTGCTGTTGTACAGCCAATAATACCGTTTTTTGATCAGTGTCTTTAGTAAGATAGCGTAAATAATACTTATCGTTTTTTAAGCTATCTATTGCCTCACCAAGATAGCTGATACGAACTTGGTTGCCATCTTTATTTTTAATAATTAAAGGATTGTATTCTTTGGAGTTCATCAGCTGTCCGTCAACATCCACCGTAAATTCAGTGTTAGGTCCAAAGAGGGTCCCTGTAGGGTCATCTACGTTCCCTTTCATGACCTCTTCTTCCAACTGATCAAAGCCTATTTGCTTAGCTGCTAATTTTTCAGGATCCACTTGAATCCTCACGGCAAAGGGCTCGCCATACGTCATTACTTGTGAAACCCCTCTAATCATGGAAAGCCTTTGTCCGATAAAGGTATTTCCAATTTCATAAAGCTCGCCTAAAGAAAGGGCGGGGGAGGTAATCGCCATATAAAGGATAGGCGTAGCGGAAGGATTGACTTTCTCATAGGTAGGATTATTGGGTAAATCCTTAGGAAGGTTGGGTTGGGCTCTATTAATAGCTGCCTGTACATCTTGCGCGGCGCTATCAATATCTTTTTCTAAGACAAACTGTAAAACAATACTGTTTTTCCCTGTTGAGCTTTGTGAGGTGATTGTTTCCAAGCCATCAATGGTCATAAACTCCTTTTCTAAAGGAGTTCCAATGGTATTTGCCATGGTTTCTGGGATGGAGCCTGGGTTAATGGTAGTGATTTGAATAGTAGGAAAGTCTACATTGGGCAGATCACTTACAGGAAGCATTTGATAAGCTATGATCCCAAAAAACAATAAACTTGCCATGAGAAGGGTCGTCATGACAGGTCGTTTAATAAAAGGCTCAGAGAGGTTCATTTTCTTTTTCTGTTTTTTGCAATTGTACTTTAGCGCCGCTATACAAGTTCAGCATGCCATCTGTTACGACCATTTCATTTTTTTCGACGCCGCTAATTATTATAATTTGATCATCTATTCGCTGTCCTAACTTGACGTTTCTTTTGTCGACAGTTTTATCCTTATTTACAACATAAACAATGGATCCGTTTTGTGTGTAATCAACAGCTTCGCTAGGTATGAGTATGGCATCTTTTATCGTATCTAAGATAAGTCGCGTTCTGACAAAAAGGCCCGGCCAAAGTTTTTTATCTTCATTGTCGAATTTGCCCCTAAACTTGATCATACCAGTCTCTGGGTCAACCTGATTGTCTACAACTTCTAAAAAGCCTTTAAAAGTATCTTCCTTAAAATCCTCATAAGAAACATTCACAGGTAAGTTAGGGTTTTTACATTGATACTTTTGCACAGTGGGCAAGAACTTTTCAGAAAGGGCGAAGGTAACATAAATAGGGGAGATTTGATTAATGGTAATTAATTCATTTTGATCATTTGCTCTTACCAAATTACCTTTGTCTATCTGCAAAATGCCTGTTTTTCCCTCAATGGGTGAGTAGATCCAGCAGTAGTTTAAGTTGATTTTAGCATCTTCTACATCTGCCTCTGCTTTTTTTACTAAGGCGTCGTCTGTTTCAGCTGTTGTCTGCAATTGTCTGTAATCAATTTCTGAATAATATTCTTCTTGGACTAGGGTGGTATATCTTAAGACTTTTTCTTGAGCTAGCTTTAAATTGGCCAAGTTTTCAGCTAGAGTTCCTTCGGCAAATTTTAGTTTCGCTTCATAAGGTCTAGGGTCGATAGTAAATAAAAGGTCACCCTTTTTTACGTAGTCTCCTTCTTTAAAGTAAACGCCAGTCAGCTCTCCTTCTACTCGAGACATTACCTTAATGCGCTCAATAGACTCTACATGACCTATTGCTTCCAAATACAAAGGAGCATCTTTTTGTATAGCCTTGACAGCTGTTACCAAAAAAGCAGGATCACTTTCTGCAAGTTCACTTTTTTTCTTACAGCTTCCTAAAAAAAGAACCCCAACTATTAAGAAAACTCTTCCCCAAAACATATAAAAAAACTTTTACAAAAATTAAATTCCTTTTACCTGAAGGGGGGATTTTTTCAAATAGATTGATAGTTTAAAGATAGTTAAACATGAGATATAGGATCGCATTCAGACTTTTGTAAAACCAACGAATGAATAAATTCTATATTTTTTCGCATTTACATAGGGCAGTAGCTGACTCTAACCAGTGATTTATGGTGGAAACGACTTTGCCCAATGAAGAAGGTAGCGAAATACTTGGCTTTAGTTCCTTGCAATAATTCTCCCAAAGTGACTGCAAGTTTGTTATTGCTATAGTGTCAAAATTAAGAGGCAACTTCTGTATAGAGGTTCCTCTATGATTGAAAACATTGATTATCACTTTTTCTAGGTAGGTAGAGTTTAAGCATTCAGAAAGAGAGACAAGTGAGTATAGGTCATGAAAGTCTTTCATACGAGAGTTGACTCCTCCTCGGTAAATCACAGTCTCGAGTTTCTCAGCAAAGATGAATTCTTTCGGATAGCATTTCAGTTGAATTTTGTTTTCAAAAAGAGGACCTTTTCGTGTCGAAGTTAGGGTAATGGAATGATCAACAGGTTCAACAATGTCCCCAAATCCGATATCAATTAGTAGATGTGTTTTTGTTTTTCCTAATCTAGCTAGTAATGCTACCTGAGCCCCTGTATAATTCATATGGGGATGGGTTAATGGATGTATTTTTATGCGCTCAAAAGAAAAGGCATCGTCGAGATCGATACAACAAATACGATCAATAGCATCACTTACTGAAACTATTGCATTAGCCATTTTTTCAACAAGAAAATCCAAATCTCGCGTTTCTCTTCCTAGGTCAATATAACGTGCTAGAAGAGAACCTCCTTTTAAAATAAAGTGCTCTTTATGGTTAGATTCATGAAGACGTGCTAAAAATCTTTCCAAAACTAAATTTTGCCAAAGCTCAGCAAAGGTAAGGTTTCGCTCTTTGGATAATGTTCGTATATGTTCTTTAATAGATTGTTCTTGAGATCTACTCATGTTGCAAGTGCCAAGATATAGGATTGTATGTCGACTCGAAGCTGTTTAGCATAAGTCATAAGCTTATTCAAGTTAGGTTTATAACCTTCACTTGGAAGGAGATAGGCTTGTAGTGCTTTAATAGCAACCTCTTGGCTTAGATAACGAAAGGCATCAACTATAGTCCGTTCTTTATCAAAAATTTTAAGAGAATAATTCCCAATTTTAATTTTTGTTTGTCCTAAGTGAATATTTCGCATCCGAACAATTCGAGTCTTAGGTCTTTTCGGACTTTTTGATGAGTGAGGTACAGCAATCCAAAATTCCCGCATGATCTGATCTGTCAGTTCATAATAGCATAGTGCTGAGATCAAGCAGATGACTCCCTTAGGAATACTCATGGCGACAAGAGCTAGATCTTCCCATTGAAATTCAATATCTAGATCAACTTGGGTTCCCATATAAACCCCGCGGCTAATCCGTTCAATTATCCCTTTTTCACAGAAATGAGATAGCATGCGAGAAGGAATTCCGGCTTTTTTGGCTTCCGCAGCTGTAAAAACTGGCTTTTTTGTAAAATACTTAATTTTGGGAGCATACTTTGATTTTTTCATATTACACATATGTAACAAAGGCACCCAATTAAATCAAGTGGGTGCCTTTGTTACATATGCAAGAATAGAAAAGAAGCAATTTATTAAAGCCTCATTTAGGGGGATTTTTATTCTTACTAATCCACTTTTCAATGAGTTCAATATCGCGTAGATCTTTTTCTCTTCGATCTTTCTTTTTATAGTAGAGAATAGTTTCAAGGGTATCAAATGGTAGACCATCAATTATTTCTGCGTTAGCAATTCTAGAGGTACATGTTGGTGCCTTATCATCAAATTGCTTGGAGTAAAATGAATCCTGATAAAAAGCTTCAATAATTCCTCCTGGAAATACAATTTTCTTCACACCATTTTGGTCGATTATCCCATATTTGGAAGCAAGGTCGTTCCATAACTTTTCAGAAACAATGATATCAATATCTCCAATAATTTTTAAATTTCTAATCCCCATCGGGCCGCTTCCTGTAATCGCATATTGGTCAATAGGTAAATTAAATTGCCTTAAAGCGTCAAATTTTTCTTGATTATCATTCATAATGATGCCTGTTTATGCTGATTATAAAGCCTTATGAAAAAAAATAACTATTTCATTCCAAACATCTTGACTAGCTTGTGCATCTGCGGCTCTTGTTCCACCCATAGAAAACCAGAGTTTTCCGATTGGATGATAATAGGTTGGTTCGGGAATAGGAAGATTAGGAATATTAATTCCATGGCCAGCTAAAGAGTAATGAAGATGCTGACAAGGAACTTTTGAGTTGGCTTTTTTTAAGCGATTTAATAACTGTTGAACATAAATATCAGAAGGCCACATTTGATCATCTCCTCCTGAAACTACAAGAAGAGGACATTGAATGTTTTCAACAGGAATAGCAGCAGCTTCAAAGGCTCTTTCATCTTTCATGCCACTTAAGAAACTTTGCCGAGTACTTGCTGGTTGTTTTGAGCTTTGACCGATGTTTTCTTTAAAGTCTATTTGTGCAATTGGTGCGCAAGGTAGAACAGCTTTGCCTTGATACGTCCAGGCAGGCGTTGATGGGTCGCCGAGAGCCCCATAGACAACGCTGCTTGGAGCAATAGCTGCGATCCCTTGCATGGAGTTAGGGAAATAGGAACCAAGCAGTAATGCTAGTTCGGCGCCTCTTGAAATACCATATAAGCCTACTCGAGTAGAATCAATTTGAGGTTGGGTTTTTAACCAAGAAAATGCTGTTTCAAAATATTCTAGGGGGATGTTTTGTAAATTGGGTGGAAGTCCATATACGCCAAAAACTCCAAGTGCAAGTACCGCAAATCCATTAGAAGCTAAAAGTTTAGCTCTGTTTTCACTAATGCCGCCATTTGACCCACTTAAAGTAATAATGACAGGTAAAGGTTTTTCAGAAGGTGGCACAAATAAAGTACCAACAAGACCACGTTCTTTTACCTCGATTATTTTAACAGCGGGCTCTTTCAAAAAACGAGTGATTGTTTTTTTGCTCAAGACTTTTTTTTCTTGATAAAGGGTTAGTTCAACAACAAATTGATCTTGTTTGCATTTAAAACTTGATGATGAGTCATTGGAAGAAGGTAACATTGACCAAAATAAGCCCATCTCATCAATAGTATCATAAGAAGATCCTGAAAGAGGTTTATCTTTTTTAAGGTTAACGCAACCTTTCTTGTCAGCTTGGAAATAGGCATGTGAAGTCCATATTTCTTCCTTTTGGTCAACTGTCTTAGCTTTTAACTCAACGACTTGAAAAGGCTTAAGACCTTCAACATAAATTTGAAGTGGTTGGTCAATTGTCTTAGAGGACTCAGTAACGGAAAGATTAGGTTGAAAGACAGCTGCTATTACACAACAAATAGAGCAAAAGGATGAAATTCCAAACATAATGGTCACTTGAATTAATGAGATAATACATGAAAAAAGCGCAAAACTTCTTTGCGCTTTTTATATAAATCTTATCTTTTAGTTATCCTTATAGTTATCTAGGTCGGCAATCCTTAAAGTTACATCCACCAATTTTTTATAAGCAGCATTTTCTTCATCACTAAGAAGGCTTGGCCAAACTTTAAAATAGGTCATATTAAAAACATTTAAGCCAAATTGGTGCCTATTATGCCAGGAACTGTTTTTGCTTTTTGCCATGCCAAAGCCTCTAGGTGTAGATGTTGATTCTATGATTTTATCTTCTTCTATAACCCCACGTTCAAGAGCTACTAAAAGATTTTGTAAGATGTGGGTAGTAGCTTCGTAAATTCTAACTCTAGAAGAATCAAACTCACCGCAGTTAAAAAGCCTTACGCAAAGGGATCGCTTATCAATTTGTAAATTACCCTCTTTATCTACACAGACATTTTCTTGTCCAAGCTTGTATAATATATTAATGTTGTGTTGGATTCTTTCTACATCCCAGTGAATTGTTATAGCCGTCATATTGTCTCCTAATTTTTTGGGCTAGGGGATTTTAAAATGTGAATGAATAGAAGTATAGTTAGTTTTTTAAAGTAACTTAGCTATCCATGCATCTTCATTCATAGAAAAATGAACAGGCATGCAATTATCAACTATCCAATTATGATTTCTAATTTGCAGCCAATAGCATATGCCCCAGTGAACTCCTCCATGAGAGACAATAAGGACAGGTCCTTGTTGCTTTAAAACAAAGTTTAAACCTTGTTGTATGCGATCTAGAAACTCTTTCACAGAAGGGGGTCCTTGTATATAAGCATGGGATTGTAACGAGGTCATTTCTTTCCAGACTTGAGCTGTGCATTCTCCAAGATAAGAACTTTCCAAGTGTTTGCTATTAGGTAATAAAAGCTCTTTAGTTTCTTTAGCTCTTTTTAAGGGACTGCAGCAAATGGTTTGAATAGGAAGCTTTTTGATAAGCGGAGCGCATTGAATTGCTTGCTTTTTGCCGGTAAGGTTTAGAGAAATATCTGCATGGTCTACTTTGGTAAGAGACTTATTATAATTTGTTTGACCATGACGTATAAAATAAAATTCTTTGGCTGGGATCATATTACTTTTTGTGTAGTAGAGAGGTAATTGTTATTTTGTAGTTTTTTTGAAAATCATTCATCTCTTGTTTGGTATGTATCTCATAAAGGGTTGTCTTAGGATATTTCATTTGGAGTTCTTTAATTTGCTCTTGGTATTTTTCAGTAAAGTTCCATAAGTACTTGATCAATTTCCATGAGATGGAATTAGTAGAGCCTTCCGGTCCATCTTCTTTAGATCGGTTCAAGGTAGAGACCCATCTATATAGAACTCTATACAAGCAGGTGAGTTTAGGAAGTCTGCAGTAGATCACAATATCTGCTTCCTTATAGCGCATTTCTAAAGTTCTCATGCCATTGCCATCAATGACCCATCTGTCTTTTTTCAAAAAGGAGCGGACATCTTTTAAGAAAAGCTCTGGATCTCTTTCTACCCATCCTTTTTCAAAAAAGTGTTTGTCGATGTGGAATATAGGAAGATCAAAAGTTTTCGATATTTTGTTCGCTAAGTGGGTCTTCCCAGACCCTGGAACGCCAAAGACTAGAATTTTCATAATAACATTATACTACTTAATCTACTGCTAGAGAAGGAATTTTTATTTGATGTTTTAACGTGAGCTGTGCTATTATAGACGTCATGAACATTCAAAAAGCATTAGATTTTAAATATATGATGCCAAACTCTAGCATCTCTGCTAAGGGTTCTCTTCTTCTATCTCTAGTCCTTCTGTGCCGTCAGGCACAATAATATTTTTCATTCTCTTACATCTTATTCATTAAAAATCGGCTCTAAAAGAGCTAAAAATTAAAAATTATTTAGAAGGATTATTTTTTTATGACTACATCTATTTCTAGCCGGCGAGCTATTGTTTGGGGGGCATGGGTAATTGCCTCGGTATTTTACGCATATCAGTATATTTTACGGGTCATGCCTAACATTATGTTAAATGACATAATGGAGCAGTTTGGCATCAGCGCTGCTACCTTCGGACAGTTTTCCGGGGTATACTACATCGGTTATGCCTTTATGCATTTGCCCATAGGTATCATGCTAGATCGGTATGGGCCTAAGAAGGTTATGAGCATTTGTATACTTCTTACTGTACTTGGTTTGACACCTCTATTATTTGCTGATTACTGGGCTTATCCTATTATAGGCAGGTTCTTCATCGGCTTGGGATCTTCTGCTGCGATTTTAGGGGTCTTTAAAATTATTCGGATGACTTTCAGCGAAAAGCGCTTTCCTCGTATGTTAAGCCTTTCCGTAACAATAGGCTTGATTGGAGCTATATACGGAGGAGGTCCTGTAAGTTACATGAGGGACACGTTGGGATATCAAAGTGTAGTGCAAATATTTGCTATAGCAGGATTGCTATTAGCTGCTATTACTTACTTTCTTATCCCAGAAGTTAAACATACTTCTGAAAAGACAGTGCTATCTGATATTAAAGAGGTACTAAAGAATAAACGGGTAATCTGGTCCTGTATTTTTGCAGGGTTGATGGTAGGTCCTTTGGAGGGATTTGCAGATGTGTGGGGATCTGTATTTTTTAAGCAGGTATATGGTTTTGAAGGAACCTTAGCTGCCAGTATGCCGTCTATGATTTTCATTGGTATGTGCTTTGGAGCTCCGGTGTTAAGCTTCATTGCTGATAAAGCAGGGAGCTACCTTGCTACTATTATTGGGACAGCAATAATAATGGGCGCAAGTTTTCTATCATTGTTGGTTTTTCCTATGCCATCTGTCCTATTAACGATAAGCTTTATACTGGTCGGCGTATGTTGCGCTTATCAGATTTTAGCTATTTATAAAGTTTCAACGTATGTAAGAGAACAAGTTGCAGGACTTACTACTGCTATTGCTAATATGATCATTATGACCTTTGGGTATGCCTTCCATGCTATTATTGGAGGAATTATTAATGTGATGGGCGGTCCTAATGCACCAGATGCGCTTATTTGGGGAGTAGCTGTTATTCCGGTTACACTTTTTGTAGGAGCAGCAGGTTATGTCATGCTACTTGTGCAAGAAAAAACAGAACAAAAAAAGCTTCAGGTTTAATAAGAAAGCGAGGCACTCGCCCTCGCTTTTTTAAAATTAAAAAAATAATTTACATCTTAAAAAGGAATCACTATTGTTTCACCAAAAATTTTTAGGTGATCTCATGACAGTTGCAGCAGTAAGAAGTAACCATGTTCAGCAAGATAATCACTCAAAAGAAGCATCTGATAGCGCTATTTTTGCTCTATCTACAGAAGTTATTAAGCTATTAGGAGAGTTTGTCCCTACAGATACAAGAGGCAATTTTTGTAGAGCTGTAATTTCCCTTCATGTGGACAAAGGCCTTGCCTATTTTTTAAAAGCCAGTAAGTTTTTAGATGGAATTAAACAAAGGCAAGAGAATCTGGAAACTGTGGGAAATAGCATGACAAGCTGGATTCCAGATAGCAATTTAGCCATCTTAAAACTTTGTGTCGGAATAGAAAATTTTCCCATGGCTTTTTTATGGGGCAAAAGACTGGAGCTGCATGCTGATACTTTTCCCGATGAGAGAATTAAAAGTTTTATCTTCAAAGAAGTTATTCACGCTTTCTTGACATCAGCCGAGAAAATGGCAGGTGGCAAAGAAAGCATCCAAATGAAAGCTTCCTTCATAAAGGAAGCTGAAAAAATCAGTGAGAAGATTCCTAATGAAAAAATGCAAAGAGAAGTAAAGAATGCTTTATTTCAATTTAAAAGGAACCTTCCAAATATTGGTAAATGATCTTATGAATATCTTCATAAAGCTCTAAAGAAACTTCTTCATTAGGTAGTTCTATGCCTT
>PFAC01000024.1:0-25457 GCA_002773835.1 Chlamydiae bacterium CG10_big_fil_rev_8_21_14_0_10_35_9
GTTGCTATGGTTTTATTTGATGGGAATTATCGACAGTTCTTTGGCAGGCTAGGAAAAATACCTGGATCTTTACTTGTTTTGATAATTATCAGCCTCATTGGGCCTTTGGGGGGGACTCCTAGGTGTATAGCCTTATCATACTCAACATTAAAGATGTCTTTTCCAGATCTTTCCTTTATTATTTTTAGTGCTGTTGCATGTTGCATCATTTTTCTATTCACAGTGAGGAAAAATCACATCCTGTCAGTTCTAGGGTGGGTTTTAACTCCTATTTTACTTTGCTCACTTATTACAATTATTATTATGGGACTTACTTCTGTTCCAGGCATGCAGAATATAAACCATACCTCTATGGAGACTTTTTTACATGGATTGAAAGAAGGTTATAATACCATGGACCTTTTAGCTGCTTTTTTCTTTTCTTCCACTATTTTAAATGTCCTTCGTATGAAAAATAAAGAAAGTAAAGAGACTTCTTCTTCCTATGTCAACATAGCTTTTGGAGCAAGTATCATAGGGGCTCTTTTGCTTGCGATCATTTATGTAAGCTTCAGCTATCTTGCAGTTTTCCATGGTAGTCAGCTCCATGTTCATGGAACGGATGAGCTGCTTGCTGCAATAACTATGAAAATAGCCGGAGCAAATGCTGGAGTTCTTGTTTGCATTACTATTGCAGTAGCCTGCTTAACAACCGCTATTGCTCTAATTTCAGTATTTACTGATTTTATGCAAAAAGAAGTTTTGAAAGGAAAAGTAAGGTATGAGGTTGTTCTTATAATTTCACTGCTTCTTACATTTCTTGTATCTACTTTTAGATTTACAGGAGTATCTTCTTTTTTAGGACCAATATTACAAGTTTGTTATCCAGGTCTAATTGCCTTAACAGCTTTAAATATTATGTACTCTTTAAAAGATTTTAAACCGATAAAAGCACCTGTGTTTTCTGTGTTTTTTATCTCACTATGTATTTACTTCTTACAAAGAGTATTTTAAGGCTAATGCGTCTTAGTCAGGGGCTGCTCTGGCGGGCGATAAAAAATTACCCATTTTATGTAAGTAAAAAATATATTGATGAGTAATTTTTTTTTTTGTATTTTCTCCGACCAATTGATTTTCAAGGACTTTTTATGAATGTTACTACTTTAGAGACTTCTAAAATATCAATTAGCAAACTGATTTCCGGCTCTTTTTTAATAGCCGGAACAATGATTGGTGCTGGCATGCTTGGTATACCAATGTCTACTGCAGCATCCGGATTTATTCCCGCTTGCATGACTACATTTGCAGTTTGGTTTTTTATGTTAGTAACGGGCTTTTTATTATTGGAAGTAAGCCTGCATATGCCAAAAGGTTCCAATTTCCTTTCCATCTCAGAACATTTTCTAGGTAAAGCTGGAAAATATTTTATCGGTGCAATGTTTATGTTTCTTTATTATTGCCTAATCATTGCGTACATTGCGGGTGGAGCTCCTCTTTTCGGTGAGCTTATAGGCAAGGGAATGCACTTGTCCTCATTTAGCTATTTAATTTTTAGCGCAATTTTTGGATTGGTTGTTTACTTAGGAACAAAGTGGGTTGATAGAGTCAATATTGTATTAACCTTTATTATGTTCGGTCTTTTTTTTCTTGTGGTGATCACGGGATTTAATTTCGTAAACCCAACAAATCTTGCTCATCATAATTTTTCTAAAATGTTTTTATCGGTACCTGTGTTGTTTGGTGCATTTGGATATCACAATGTCATTCCAACATTATGTGATTATTTAGAAAGAGATAGAAAAGTACTCTCTTTGTCTTTAGTTTTTGGAACGCTGATTTCACTTAGCATCTATATCATATGGCAGCAAACAGTATTGGGAGCAGTAAGCATTGAAGCTCTTCAAACAGCAATGGATGAGGGGAAAACTTGTGTAGCAGCTTTACAGGAAATAGCCTCAAGTTCCAGTCTGTATCGATATGGCAAGTATTTTGCAGCAGCAGCTCTATCTACTTCACTTTTAGGAGTCTCTCTTTCTGTAGTAGATTTTTTACATGACGGATTCACTCAAAAACAAATAAATGTTCAACGAGGCTTGCTTTGTTTTTTAGTATTTGCTCCATGTGCAGCATTTGCCATTTTTAATCCTACGATCTTTTCCAAAGCTTTAGGACTTGCTGGAGGAGTAGGTGAAGCTATTTTAAACGGAATTTTTCCTATTTCTCTTGTCTGGGTGGGATTTCATTACATGAAACTGCCTTCTGAAAGAATGAAATACTACTACGGGAAAAGATACCTTACCTTTTTATTACTTTTAGGACTTTTAACAGTAGGAATTGAAATATATGACTTGCTCTAAAACTATAGAACAGCACTGCCTTTCTCCTTCAAATGGTCTCGATCTACAAAAATTGGGAGCAATTTTATACAGGAGAAAACAACTATCAATTAGTGAAGAGACTAAATCTGCATTGCAGGAAACCAATGGATTTATCAATTACTTACTTGAAAAAAATATCAAAGTCTATGGAATTACAACAGGATTTGCAGATTTAAGAGATAAAGTGGTTCAACCTCATCAGGCAGCCGAACTTTCCAAGAATATAATTTCTAGCCATGATGCAGGAATTGGAAAATACTTGGATTTAGATGTTGTACTTGGAGCAATGATTATTTGCTCTAACTCACTATCAAAGGGGCATTCAGGAATTAGACTTGATAGCTTAGAAACATTAGTTTCCATGGTCAATGAAAGAATTATTCCTCTGATTCCTGATACAGGGTCACTAGGTGCTAGCGGGGACTTAGCTTTTTTAGCAAGGCTAGGTAACTGCATGTCGGGTGAAGAGGTTCCTGTAAATTATAATGGAACCGAGATGCTTGCATCTGAAGCATTGAAGCAAGCCAATATACAGCCATTTAAACCAAAAGCAAAAGAAGGACTAGCCCTTATTAATGGAACAGCTTTTATGGCATCCATGGCAGCTATTTCTTTTTATAAACAGGTTCATTTTGTTGAAAATTTATTCTCCTTGATGGGGCTTTTTCTGCCAGCAGTTGGTGCCATTGATGCAGCATTTTATGGCTCTATTCACAACATTAGAAAGCAGTCCGGACAGGCATGGGTAGCTAAAGTCATAAGGTCTCTTACAATGGACTCGCCATTCATAGATCGTGAAAGTGTCCAAGATGATTATTGCATCCGATGTATTCCTCAAATTTTTGGTCCTAAAATGGAAATGCTTTTTGAAGCAGTCTCTCGCATTGAAAAAGAAATTGATGCAGTTACCGACAACCCTTTGATTTTTAAAGAGGATAAAATCACTCCAGATATAGCCCTTAATCGCATTATTTCTTTTAAAGGAGCTCCTTGGGCTGTGATATCTGGTGGAAACTTTCATGGGGAATACATGTCTACTTATGCAGATGTCATGAGGATGTGTAATGCAAAGTTGGCCCTTACAATAGAAAGGCAAATCACTTACATGTTAAATCCAAGTAGAAATAAAGGTAAACTTCCTACCTATCTAATAGCAGATCCTCAAAAAGCAGGCCTTTATTCAGGGTATATGATTGCACAGTATACAGCTAATGCTTTAGTGCAAAAAATAGCTTATCTTGGAAATCCTGTTTCTACTTTTAATTTAACAAGCGCTAACGAGTCGGAAGATGTAGTCAGTTATGGAGCTACTTCCTGTCAAAAACTATTAGAACAAATCGAATTTTTAAATGAGCTTCTAGCCATTTATTTAAATGTTGTAATGCAAGCTTATGCTATTACGAGAAAAAATATTACCGACCTACCTAGTCATATCTTTTCGGAGAAACTTTTTAGTCTTATTCAAAATGGAATGGATCTTTATCAATTTCCAATAGATCGAGAGGAAATTTTCCATAAACGTTATGACCTTGCCTTAAAACTATTAAGTGACACTGAAATACGAAAGTGTGCTGATTTTCCTGTAGTTAAGCAGCTTAATAGTGAAGGTAAAAAATTTTTATCATCTGAATTTAATTTCATCTATAAAAACTGAGGTAAATATGACAAGCAGAGTAAATCCAGCATCAAGTACACCGCTTCCTCCTATTGCAGAAGAAGTAGTAAATGATTGCGAATCTACGATTAATAATGTGGCAGGTGTTTTAAAAGTGCCAGGGCATATCAGGGGGTTTTCCAACTATGACTTATCTGAACAAACTGTTTTTAACAAATGGAAGCAAATAACAGGAAAAAGTTTTGCTTCTTATGGCTTTTCTCCTGTTGAACTTAGACCTTTTGAATTAAGAGAGCATTTAGAAGCTAAAGGGGGAATTGGAAAGCAAATTTTTGGTGTCTACCGTATGGATGGGAACTTAATTACTGATTTGGGATTGCCATTTGACCATACCTTGCCACTGGCTCTATTTGTAGCGCAAAGACATCGAGAAATTCCGTTTCCTTTTATGAGGCAAGCTATTGGTGTCGTTTATCGAGGAGAAAATCCTCAAGCTGGAAGGTTTAGAGCATTTTATCAAGCGGATGTTGATGTCATTGCGCCTAAGCTTGAACTCACTTCAGATGCCGAGTGTCTAGCTTCTCTTATGACTGCACTTACAGAGCTTAATATTGGAACTTTTACAACATATATCAATCACATTGGGATTGTATATGGCATTCTAGATGCTTTTGCTATTCCAGAAGATCTTAGGAAAAATGTATTAACAGAGTTAGATAAGGCTGATAAAGTATCCGAAGAAGAACTATTTACAAACTTACAGAAAATTTTAGCTGGTATACCTAAAAAAGAAATTGAAAACCTCATGGAGGTATTTTCTTTTAGAGGACCTATTGAGAAATTCCCTATAGAGAATTATTCAGAGCAAACTAAACAGGCCTACAGTGATTTATGTGAAATTGTAGATACGCTAAGAGCTTTTGGTATTAACACTGAAGCTATTCAAGTAGCTCCTAACATTGTGCGTGGTCTTGACTATTATACTGGTCTTGTTTTTGAAACATTCCTTCATGGAAAAGAACAGTATGGAAGTATCATGAGTGGTGGTAGATATGATAAATTAGTAGAAACGTTCCAATCTGACGTGCACTTAGAAGGAGTGGGTGGATCTATTGGTCTTACTAGATTGTTTGACATTTTATCAAGACATGGTGAAATCCCTAAAAGAGAGGTTTCCACTTCTGATATTTTTGTAGGGTATAGAACAAAAGAGCAGAAACAGTTTGCTATTTCTTTAGCTAGAAAGCTTAGAGAATATGGAGCAAATGTTACTTTATACCCTAATAAAAGCAATATAAAAAAGCAGTTAACGTACGCATCTAGACTAGGTGTTCCTGTAGCTTTATTAGCTATGGATCATGACTCATTTGTCGTTAAGAATATGTACGACTTGCAAGATAAGAAAGGCACAGACTGTCCAACACAAGATGCAGCAATAGAACACTCTTTACAGTTACTTAGAAGCAATGAACAAAACTAAAGAGTATTTTCTAGCTTCACTAGTAACGCTGTCTGTTTTTTCTACAGACCTTTACTTGTCGTCATTTAAAGAACTTAAATCTGTTTTTGGATGTCAGTTATCTGACATCCAATGGAGCATTAGTGCCTATTTGATGGGCTTTGCTTTTTCTATGTTGTTATGTGCGATGCTTTCAGACTCTATAGGTAGAAAAAAGACTATTATGCTGGGACTTGCTGTATACTTTTTTGCCTCTTTAATATGTATGAACGCAAAAACATTATTTGTTTTTTCCTCAGGAAGGTTTTTTCAGGCATTTGGAGGGTGTACAACTAGTATAGTGACGAGAGTTATTGCTAGAGAAGCGTATACTGGATCTAAAGCAACAGGAGTTTTGTCTAATATGTTCATTATTATGGCTATATCTCTTTTACTTGCTCCTGTATTAGGAGGTTTTATTCAAGAAGCGTTAGGTTGGAAAGGGCACTTTGTGTTCATGGCGGGTTTTAGTTTCACCTTATTCGCCTTTTCTTTTCCTCTACTGCAGGAAACATTTACTGAGAAAGTAAAAGTTTCCCTATTGTTGGATGATTTTAAGACAAAAACAAAAGAAGTATTTTCCGTTCAAACTTATCGTATCCATTTATTTTTAATTGTTACTCTTTGGATAAGTTTTTTTACCTTCATATCAGGATCTTCTCTATTATTTTTAGAATATTTTCAAAAAACTCCTTCGGAGTTTGGTTTGATCTATGCAGCTGTAATGCTAGGGTTCATGATTGGCAACTTTCTGTCAAAACGTAGTGAAAGGATGCTCTCAAAAGGTGTTGCCCTTATTTCCTTAGCCTCAGTGCTTTTTGTTAGTACATTATGGTTTAGCAATCTCTACGTAGTTGTTTTTACAGCTTTTACCTACATGGCAGGCCTTGGAACTATCCTTCCTATTTCTCAAGTAAAAGCAACACAGGATATACAAAGTCAAGTGAGTGTTGGATTTAGTTGGATGTACTTCATGCAGATGATTTTTGCGGCAATTGGAGGTATTTTACTTCATAGATTTCCAGTAAATCCCAAAATGCCCCTTCTTGTGATGGCGTTGATTGGTTGTTTGCAAGTCTTCCTTTATTTTACAAAAATAAAGGAAGAAGAAAATGAGTTGGCAACTATAAGTTAAGTTACTTTTCCTTTTTCTGGGTTATTATTTCATGAATGCTTTTAGCTAAGGCTTCTACTGACTCAATAGTGTTGTAAATAGAAAAAGAAATTCTGACATTATTTGTTACTGTCCAATCTTTTCTGCCTAGAGATTCTAAAATTCTTGATTTTGTGCCACAGACGCTGCTGCAGGCAGATCCACCTGATATAAACAATCCTTTTTGAGAAAGGCCTTGTATGAGTAAGTTTCCTCGAATCTCCTCAAAAGCGATAGAGGAAATATAAGGTGTTGTAAGCTCAAGAGGAACTATTCTTTGAAATGTAACATTTAGCTCATCTAGTACATTAGTCAAGTGAGCGTTGAGACTACGGGCGTGGTTCAAGTTATCAGAAATGTTTCTGCAACCAAGGTCTACTGCCTTTGCAAGAAGAGAAGCTAAAATAGGATCGGTAGTACCTGGTCGATAACCTGATTCCTGCCCGCCTCCATAAAGAAGTGGTTGAATGCGAATATCTGAGTTTAAATAAAAGCATCCAATTCCCCTTGGTGCTCCTATTTTATGACCAGATACAATGAACGCATCTACTGTGCTTAAGTCAAATGTTGTTTGTGTTTTGCAAATTGTCTGAGAGCTATCTGTTAGAAATAAAATATCTTGTGAGCTATTTTTGACAAGAGAAGACAGTTTGGTGATATCTTGTCTAACCCCAACTTCATTATTATCAGCTATAATGCATACTATGGCTGTATTATCAGAAAGGGCATTTTTCAAGGACTCTTCATCAACGGTGCCATTACTATCCACATTTAATAGTTTTACTGTCCAACCTCTTCTTTTCAATGACAAAGCGGTATTATAAACGGAGAGATGTTCTATTGGAGAGATAATGATTTCATTTCTTTTAGATTGTATTTGTTGAAGGTGATTTGCATAACCTTGAATAATTGTATTTATCCCTTCTGTTGCCCCAGAAGTAAAATATATGTTTTTAGCGAAGGTATTCATACAGTTGGCTATTTCTTTTCTAGACGTTTCTAATAACTGTAGTCCTTTATGACCTAACTCATGTGACGAGAAAGGATTAGCATAATATTGAGAATATAAGTTGCCCAATTCGCCTACGATATTTGGAAAAACCGGATAGGATGAACAGCTGTCAAAGTAATTTTCCATATATTCCTCTTTAAATGTATGGTTGATATTTTTCTAAAAGTCCTCTTTCATTTACTAGCTCAAAAAACGCTTTAAAGCCGTGGCTTTTATATGACTGAAGCTTTTTTTTGTTAATTTCCGTAATTTCACACTTACTCATGCCTGAAGTGGTAATAAATTGTGTGCATTTGCATTGAATAGCCTCAGATATTGTAAGAGCTGCAACTATACCTGAGTTAATTTTTTCTCCAATTGCTGGGTCATCATCTCTTGAGTAAATACTTAAAAAATCTACGTTTGGATTTAAGCTAAACATTAAACCTGCGTAGGTGCCTGGACACAAAATCCCAGATATTTTTGAGTAAAGGAGTATCACCCCTGATTTTTTCACTTTAAGTAATGGATTTAAAGTAAGGTCTGATGGGTGAATAGAAGATTCTTCATCGAGCCACCAGTCGCCACCCATTGTGAGAGTTTCTTGTGTATGATCTAAAATAAAGGGATGGGCTAAACCAAAATTATCATCCAACATGTCTTTCAAGAAAAAAGCTCCATATTCGTTAAAAATAAGGGAATTGTCTTTTGTTTTTTTTAGTTTCTTTTTTAATCCTTTCATTATTTTTGTACTTAGATTGCTCAATTGCGTTTGCAGAGAGAAACAAACTTCAATATCGCTGTATTTACGAATAAGGTCCTGATATGAGGAAGGTAGAAGATCGAATATCTTATTTTCTAATAGGACTTGTTTAAAACTGTTACGATGGTGGATTTTTTCAAAATTTTTAGTCGTGTCTGAAAAGCAAATGTGGACAGTGCATTTTTTTTGGAAGTAGCGCAATTTAGACGCCAGCTCAAAGGCTAGTTGCAGCGTATTTTCTTCACTAGAAGAAGGATGCATCTTGTTATGTCCAAATACATACTTTCCATCTTTTGTTCCTAAAGAAGTATGTCCTGCATCGATTACAAGATATTCTTTAGACTGGCTAGCATAATGATCAATGTCAAATGCTGTAAGTAACTGATTAATAGATGTTGTCATGGCAATTTTTTTAATTTCAAAAAATTATCAATGAATCAAAAAAAAAGTTCAAGAGGAAGCGAAAAGTAACTTTAATTCCTTTAGGCGGGAATTAATTATTTGCATTGTAAGAAAAAAGAGGAGGTAATGAAAATTCCCTCCTCTTTTTTCTTAAGATTATTGATGATAATTAGAAATATTTTTCTAATTACGAAAAAATGACTTTAAACGCATGGCTTTTGAGCGAGCAATTGCAAGAAACTCATAATTTAAATTTCTACACCTAGAGCTGTAGATCTCTTGTAATTGGTTATTATCTATAATATGAGAAAGTCCTTCACATGTTGTATTTGATTCAGATAGATTAACCTTTTTTAAGCAGGTTGCCTTTGAAAAAAAGGTTCTTAGATATCTCTCATCTAACTGCCCACATCTTTCTAAGTAAAGTACCTCTAATTTGTTATCGACTGGAATATGAGAAAGTCCTTTACCTGTCGTAGGTGAGGAAGATAGAAGGGCTTCTTTTAAGCAGGTTGCCTTTGGAAAAAAGATTATCAAATATTCATCATCAAGATTATAACAACTTGATAAGCTAAGAAATTCTAATTCATTATCAACTGGAATGTGAGAAAGTCCTTTACCTGTAATACTTGTGTATGATAGATCAGCTTTTTTTAGTTGAGCTGCTTTTGAGAAAAAGCATCCTAAAAACTCATCATTAAGACATTGACAGTTCTTTAAGCTAAGAAATTTTAACTGGTTATCATCTGGGATGAAAGAAAGTCCTTCACCAGTTGTGTATACACGGAAAAAGTCAATTATTGTCAGTCGATTTGCCTTTGAAAAAAAGATTTTGAGAAATTCTTCATTAAGATTAACGGGAGGCAATGATTGTTGATGAATGATTAGACTTTCTAATTGGTTATCTACAGGAAGGCAAGAAAGTTCTTTACCTGTTATTTTGGCATCTGATAAATCAACTTTTTGTAGTTGAGCTGCTTTTGAGAAAAAGCGCCCTGTAAATGTCTCATCAAGATTACGACAACTTGGTAAGCTAAGAGATTTTAGTTGGTTATCAGCTGGAATATGCGAAAGTCCTTTACCTGTCGTAGGTGAGTAAGATAGAAGGACCTCTTTTAATTGGGTTGCCTTTGGAAAAAAGATGACCAAATGTTCTTCCTTAAGATTAATACAACATGATAAGTTAAGAGATTTTAGTTGGTTATCAACTGGAATATGCGAAAGTCCTTCACTTGTAGTCATTGTGCGTGACAGATCAACTTTTTGTAGTTGGGCTGCCTTTGCGAAAAAATCTTTAAAAAAACCTTCCTCAAGGCTTTCACATTTACTCAATTCAAGCATTTTTAACTGGC
The DNA here is from genome assembly GCA_002773835.1 of Chlamydiae bacterium CG10_big_fil_rev_8_21_14_0_10_35_9. Classification (GTDB taxonomy): domain Bacteria; phylum Chlamydiota; class Chlamydiia; order Chlamydiales; family SM23-39; genus 21-14-0-10-35-9. The sequence goes on from PFAC01000024.1 coordinate 10,132, forward strand.
TACCCTCTGGGATGAAAGAAAGTCCTTTTCCAGTTGTGCCTGACGAAGATAAACCGACTATTTGTAATTGAGTTGCCATTGAAAAAAATCTTTCCAGAAATGTCTCGTCAAGGTTTTTACATCCTCTTAAATAGAGAATTTCTAATTGATTGCCGTCTGGAATATGCGAAAGTCCTTTACCTGTTGTACTTGTAAAGGATAAATTAACTTTTTTTAGACCAATTGCTTTAGCAAAAAATGTGGCAAGAAATTCTTCATTTATATTTTCACACTGTTGTAAAGTAAGCTCCTTTAAATGGTTTCCAGGTGGAAGAAGAGTAAGCCACTCACAAGTTGTGTTTGTTTGGGATAAATCAACTTCTTTTAATTGAGCTGCTTTTAAAGCAAAGATTTTCAGAAATTCTTCATTAAGATTTCGACAACCTTTTAAATTAAGATTTTCTAATTGGTTATCAGCTGAAATTTGAGCGAGTGCTTCTCCTGTGATATGCGAATCTGAAAGATCTAAAGATTTTAAATTAGGAAGTAATGCAATAATCTGCATAAGTTGATTATCTGTATAAGAGGCACCTGAAAAGCTTTCAACGAGTGCTAGTTTTTCTTTAGAAAGACTTTCTAAAAAAAGCATTCCTTCTGAAAATCCTGCGCTAAATTTAAACTTGATTACTTCTGAGAGGAACTTACTTGTAATTCTGGAGTTGGGATCTAAAAGTTCATGAAACTTTTGAGTAACTACAGCATCTATAAGCTGGGGACAGCTTTCTAGGAATATAGGCCTATCCCAGTGGGGAAGCTTTAAAATAGATTGCATAAGAGCAATCTGACATGTTGGTGTGTGAGATGCTGCTAGCCAAAGCTTGTTAACTCGACCGCTAAGGAGTAATTGCTCAGGGGGCAAAAAGGATAGTATTCTTGCTAAGAAGCTTTTTGGTGTCGAAAAATTGGAAGTAGGGGATATAGCGCTCATGTGTGAACCTCAATATATTTGATAATATTATTTTTTTAAGGTGGTAAACCTTAAGTGAACTTAGGTAAAAAGACAAGAAAAACTCATTAAAGTAAGTATTTTTTTTAAAAAGGGGTAGTCCCACTTACTGTCTTAATTTACAAAAAAAAGTGCTTTTTTTGCTAATTTCTCGAAAAAACTTTGCTAATTTCTATTGGCCAGAGTAATATCCAAGAGTATAATTAGTGTAAATACTACGCTAATGAAATTAAGTGTTTTTGTCTCAACAGTTTAGATCTTTCTTGTCTTTATTGAGTTGCAGCAAAAATTAATGTAAAAAAAATTTTTAAGGAATGTTTGTATGAAACTTTTTGTAGGGAATATACCCTTTGCTAGTAGTGAATCTGAAATGAGAGATTTGTTCTCAGAAAAATATACTTCACTAACTAGTTTTAAACTTATTATGGATAGAGAAACTGGAAGATCTAGAGGTTTTGGATTTGCTGAGTTTTCTTCTCAAGAAGAAGCTGAGCAGGCTGTTGCAGAATTAAATGGCTATAATTTCAATGGAAAAGAACTCGTTGTTAACGAAGCTCGCCCTCAAGAAAAAAGAACTGACAGAGGACGTCCATTCAAGAATAATCGTTATTAAACGTATAGAGCCTATCTTTTTGATAGGTTCTTCTTTTTATGTCTTCAGTTTCGTTCCCTGATCAAAATAGACTCAATAGTTTACTTGAGCATCATTTGGATCTTTCTAATACTAAAATTGACTCTGATATCAGAAAATTCATTATTTCTATAACAGCTAAATACTTTTCTAACCTTCCATTTAAAGGATCTATTTTTGTGCATTTAGATATACAAAAATTATGGAAGGAAAAAGTTATTGATGTTGCAGAAAATGAAGAAACACTAGTGCAACTTAAACTTTTTGATTCACTTATAAAGTCATTAACTTAATAAAAATTTTTCTATTTTTGATAAAGTTTGTCTTGATTTAAATATTTTCTTGGTTTGAAATTCTCATTTTAAGAATGTGTGTAATATGAGAGTTTTTCTTCCTAAACTAATAGTTGTATCCTTAATATTATTAACAGGGTGTCATATTCCAGGTACTATGACCATGGAGGGATCCGGAGGAAGAAACGCATACAATATTGCAATTCAAACATCTAATAGCGAGCAAATGTTATTAAACCTTGTTCGTCTAAGGTATTTTGACAATCCATATTTTATTGATGTAAGTAGTGTTACAACTCAGTTTACCTATCGATCTGAAGCTAGTGCTTCTATTCCGATACCAGGTTTTAGCACTAGTAACCCATTAGTATTGGGAGGAGACGTCTCTTGGCAGAATCAACCGACATTACAGTTTACTCCGTTAGAAGGGCAGGCCTTTTCCCAGCAGTTATTAACTCCTATAGATTTACAAGCCATTCAGCAGCTAGTCTATTCTGGATGGGATGTTGATAGAGTGTTCCGTTTAGTGATTCAAAGTTTTGATCAACTTACTAATGCGCCCGAAGCATCGGGCCCTATAGTAGATCAAATTCCTCATTACCAAACCTTTTTTGATGCAACAAGGCTTTTGCGCTATTTCCAGTTAAGAAATGAACTGAGAATGGGGGTTAAAGTTTCAGAAGACGAAAAAAAATTGCAAATTGCGTTTCCCTATGAAGGGGAAGAAGCTAAAAAATTAGCACGCTTGCTTAAAGGAGTATATACATCTAACGGCAATTATGTCTTGAGTATGGAATTAGGTTTTAATGTTAAAGGGCAGATTGGGGTTTACCCTAGGTCAATTTTATCTTGCATGTACTATTTGAGTCGTGGAGTTGAAGTACCTGAAGAAGATATTCAATGCGGAAGGGCGGCAGTTACTAAACCTGAAAATGGAAGTGTCTTTAAATGGACAGATGTTGTCGGTTCATTGATGACAATTAAAAGCTGCAGTCATACTCCTAAAAATGCTTATATTGCTATTAAATATCGAGGAAACTGGTTTTATATAGATGATGCAGATGCGCATTCTAAGCAAACATTTTTACTACTTTTACAATTATATAACTTACAAGCAGGCATACCTCAAGTAGCGCCTCCGGTTTTAACGCTTCCCATTGGTGGGTAAATAATATTATTAAGGAGAAATAATGGACCCTATTCAAATTGACCTTTTATCTGTTTTTATTGCGGCAATTGTATACATGCTTATCGGGTGGCTTTGGTATTCGCCATGGTTTTTTGGAAAAACATGGCTGAAATTAAGTCATATAAAGTCAGATAAAAATAAAATGGGGTTGGCTTTTTTTTTAGGATTTATCAATGCAGTTTTTATATCTTTTTTCTTAGCCTTGCTTTTGGGGTTTTTAAGGGTAAACACAGCATTGGATGGTTTTTTTGTAGGCTTTGGAGTTTGGTTAGGGTTTGTAGTAACAACTCAATTTTCCAGTGTTATCTGGGCTAAACAGTCTTTTCGGCTTTTCTTAATAAATATAGGCTGTTGGTTTTTTTCCTTTATATTTATGGGCGGGATCTTAGGGGCTTAACTGGATTTCTGCAAGAACAGGTAAGTGATCAGATGCTGTGGCAGCTTCCATGAAAATATGTGCATGAGAAATTTTTATTCCATTGCCAGTAAAAAGGTAATCTAACTTTACTTGTGGGTCATTAGATGGAAAGCTAAAATAGGCACGAGGATCCTTTATATACTTTTCTTTCGAAACGTCCTGAGTAAATCCTTTAGATCGAATCAGTTCCACTGTTTGTTCGTTATGAGAATCTTTTTTACTAACGGCAGTTTGGCTTGCATCTTCTGGAGGCTGCACATTAAAATCTCCGCCGATAATTTTAGGTCCTTTCATTTGATTTATCCACGTTAGTACATGACTTATTTGCTTTTCTCTTTCTTTTTTAGACCATGGATCTAGATGCAGGTTGACTAAGGTAATTATTTTTTCACCTACTTGCACATCAGCTTTTTGAACTCCATGGGGATTATAAAGCCATTTTACAAAGAAAGGAATTTCCCTAGATAAAGTAAATTCTTTGGAAATATTATTTCTTAAAGGAAACTTTGATAAAATGCACAGGCCATGGCTTAGTTGACCATGTCTCCCATTATAATCAGGGAATAATCTTCTTTTCCACTGTGGTGCTGTAGCGTAAAAAGAATATTGGGCCTTTTCAGCTAAATATTTTGCCTGATTTATCCTGTAAGATCGATTTGAATACAAGTCTACTTCTTGCAGAAAAACAATATCTGCGTCAGATTTTATTAGGATATTCGCAAGTTCATCTAATCTTTCTTTAAAACCATTTCTATCTATTTTTTCTTTAATCGTAGCAGTTAGCCCTACTCCATAGTGAATATTATATGTCATTACTTTCAAAGATTTAGGAACTGTTTTCTCTTTTAATGACAGAGTTGTTCCTATTACAGGGTAGGAGTCAATAGGATTGAAGGGTAAGTTGTTGATCAATGTGAATGAGAACAAGCTTATACACAGAAATCCAATAAATATGGCAAAAAAACCGAAGATTTTTTTCAAAATCTTCATAATACCTACCCCTATTTTTTAATTAATTTTTAAATAACTAAAAAGGCTAATTATTGCAATAAAGGTAGTTTTTTATGTTTTTTACGTCATTAGTGATAATGCCATCAATGTTACACTGGATCATCTTATCAAAAACAGCTTTTTGATCTACTGTCCAGACCCAGACTTTTACCTTTTTTTGATGCAATTTTGAGATCACATCCTGATTAACTGCAGGATAAGCAATAGCTAGGTGATCAATTTCTAAATTAAGGAAATGTATTACATTTTTCCATGGCTCACATATTCCCATTAAAGGGATGTCAGGAGATTTTTTCTTTATATAAGCTAGAATGTCTAAAGACATGCTAGCTAAAAAATAATTCTGTTTAGGAGGATTATTTTTAATAACCTCTAAAATCTTGTCGCATAATACCCTGTAAGGGCAACTTCCTTCTTTTATCTCTATCATTAACCCTGTGCTTGTATTTTCCATACATAACACTTCTTCTAAGGTTGGAACTTTTTCTCCTTTAAGGGTAATTAAAAGATCTACCAGATATTTTTCCCGTTCTACTGCAAATGCAAGATCGTGAATGACAATAGGGACTTTTTCGGGAGAAAGGTGAACATCAAACTCAATATAGTCAGATTTAAGCTCGATGGCTTTTTTAAATGCCTTAATAGTATTTTCAGGAGCTTCTTTAGATGCGCCTCTATGGGCAATTATTTGAATTTCAGATCCGAAAAGAGGAAATACATGGGTAAAGAAAAGTAAATGTAAGAAATACCTAAGAATATAATGTCCACTTTTAAGACACATGCAATTGTTAATTTTTGTTCTGTTTTTTTAATAGCTGTATCGTGATTAAAGGAATAGCAAAAAAGATTTTTGTAAAAAAATGTAGAATATCTCCCTACATTTTTTTCAAAAATGTTAGACTTAATCATAAAATTAAAGACGTTACAAATGACTAAGAATATTTTAATTATTGCAGCATCTGGTGGAGGGGGTCTTATCCAAGCTGCCAACGCAAAAAAACAAGAGCTTTCTGAAAAATATCCTGGATGCAAAATTGTTTACCGAGATGTATTACTTGATTGGATTGGAAGACCAATTGGACCTTGGGCTGTCAGGATGTGGAATAAATGGCAAAAAAAAGGAGATATCAAAAGTTTAGAAAGGCTATTGTCAAAGCAATGGCTTGCAGATATTTTATTTTGGCCACAGATTTTTATCCGGACTTTAAAAATCTTGTTTCGAGAAGAAATAGATATTGTGATCGACTCGCAAAATGTAGGTACTTCAGCTGTCCTTACCGCTCTTAGAATTTACAATACTAAAAGAAATAAAAATGTTTTCTTAGAAAAAGTCGTTGTCGATCTTCCTACTAAGTTAAATACTCACTATTTCAAGCCAATTAAGAAGATCAAGGAAAAAAATAAAAAATACCTAAAGGTGATTACCATAGAACCACTTCTCGAAGATTATCAAACTGAGGAGATGTTTTGGCAAGAAAACTGTGCACTTACTTTAGAAAGCATTATTTATGAAAGATTTGCGATTAGAAAATTTTTTAAAAAATATCAAAATAGAGAGTCGTGTAAGGACATTTTTAATATTGAAATACAAACACATAATGCTGAAGAAGAAAAAATGTCAGAAGACCTTTTATCCAAAAGTTCATTAAGCTTTGCTAAGGAAAAAGGAACCTTTTCTTTAACAATAAAGCCAAAAGATATTCTTATTACCATTTTACTGGGCTCACAACCTGCAAAAGAAGCTACGTTGCTATACATCAAAGGGATTATAGATTTGGCTTGTAAAAATGCAGCTAAAAACTATCACCTTTTTGTCTTTTCTTCTTATCATGAGCCAAAGGCAAAGTCACTATTTTTTGAAGTGTTCTCTTTTGTAAAAAATCATCCAGAAAAACCCAAAAACCTAACTATTTTGCCACTTTCTTTTCAGAATGAAAGCACTATTGCACCCATTTTTTACAGAAGTAATATTACTTTTACAAGATCTGGCGGACAAACTGCAATGGAACTTATGTGTGTCATGCACGGGCAGATACTTGTTCATTCTGAAGCAAAGAAAAAAACAGACCGAACTTCCTTATTAAAGGGAATATTTGCTTGGGAAGCTGGAAGCGCTATGTATTTAGAAGAGAAAAGAGGAGCTAAGATAGTTACTCCTCATACTTTTAAAGAGCATATTCAGAGTTATTTTAATGCTGAATAAGATATAAAACGAATCCTTCCCAGTTTTTCGTGTTAATCAATTCCAATAACGCATCATGGTGAGTAAGGGACATTTGTATTTCTTTCATGAAATCTTTTAAATATTTCTGGGTTCTTCCTTTTTGTGTTTCGACAGTCATGTTAGGTGTAATTCCATCTAGGAAGCCATTTCTTTTAAAGTAATCATCAAAAATAGCTGGCATGCATACCTTTTTAAGATATTCGTCTTTCATAATAACTGTTAAGAACACAAGAGGGTGGACTCCGTTAATTTTATCACCTTGTTCATTTAACTCACTTCGATGCATTAAAAGCCATAACTTGCTGTTTTCAGCCATAGAAGTGATGATATAAGTGATAATCTCCTGGTCTTCTTTTGTTAAGCGAAGTTGAGAAAAAGATTTGTTTTGATTCTTATCAGGCTTTACTTTGACAATCCCAGCTAATGGTATAAATGAACTTTGCTGAAAGATTGAATGAGAAAAAGAGTTATTGGAAAACAAAAAAGCTAAAAAAAATGCAGAAACAAACCAAAACCTTTTTGAACACTTTAAAGAAGAAGACATGAGATACTCCTTAGATGAGTTAAAAAAAAATCTTTAAAAATTTAACTTATCAAATTTTTTGTTGCCAGTGAATATTTTTCGCGATTAAGCTCTTACCTTTTTTTACCCTTAGCGAGGTTACAATGACAGTTTTTTTATATGGTCTTTTAACAGACCCTTATGTTGAAGCGTGGAAAAATATTAACTCTTCTCTTTCTGATAATTCAAGAGAACATTCTATAACAACTGTTGGATTACAAGTTCTGCGTTTTTTAAAAGGAGTATTTTTGCTCATTCCTTTTTTTAACATTGTAGTGTACAAAATAACAGCATCACCAGTCAAAACCGTTAGCAAAGCTGCTACGTTAAAATCTCCTCCAGTTAATATTTTTCTAAGTGAAGTTAGATCTAATGACAGCAAGAGTGCATCTCAAAAGAGAGCTGCTTTTCCAGGTGGTTTTTTGCCGACAAAAGAGCAAGAAAAAACAGTTCACTTCATTGTTACCTCTTTGGCTACGAAAAATTCACTATGGTTAAGCATGAATGCTTCTAATATGGAAAGGAAAGGCAAATCCATCGAAAACTTGCATTCACTTGCTTTTTTACACTGCATTTTTCAAGATAAAGACTGTAAGAATAAACATATGCCTAAAATATTAGATTCTTGGATTATCAAGCAGCGTTTCTTAAGTGACTTGTCAAAGAATTTAACAAAAGCAGTAAAGCATCAGTCCTTCCAAAGATACTTATCAGCATTTATGTCTTCCTTAAATATTGCGGAGGATAATAGAGAAAAAATTATTCATTGGATTAGAACACAGAGAAATGAAGAGTTCTTAAGATTTTTAATTGCTCATTAAATATAGAATTTATCTTATTTTTTTGTTAAAAAGTAGGTGTAACGACCATTTTGTTTAATGAAATCATTCGCCAAATTATTTTTACTAATAGCTTTTTTATTTATAGTTGCTGTTTCTTCTATAAAGCTTAAGAAACTAGCAACGGGTGGGTTTAAATTAACGAAGCTCTTACATGTAAAAAAAGTAGTTCCCTTTCCTGAAGATGTTAATTCTTATGATTTATTAAAAATCTTGAATCAACCCTATCGATATTTAGATAGGGGAACGCAGTTTTATGTTTTTGAAAGTAAAGATAAAAAATATGTGATCAAGTTACTGCGATCAGATCGGTTGACCCATACCCTTTTAGATAGATTTTTTCTGACATATAAAAAAAGAAAAAGAATAGAAAAGTATGCTGAAAAAACAAATTCTTTTATCAGCGCTTGCAAAATGGCTGATCATAATCTACCTCAAGAGACAGCCGTTATTTACTTTCATCACCATATTTCTTCTGATCTTCCGACTATTACTTTAATTGATAATGTCCATTTAAAGCAGTCTATAAATCTTAATAAGTATTGCTTTGTTGTGCAAAAAAAGGTGAAATTGATTAAAGAAGCGCTCTATGATGCTCAGCAAAATAAAGACCTTGTTTTAGGAAAAAAATTTGTAGCTTCCTTTTTTGACACAATCTCTTCAAGAATCCAAAAAAATATTGTTAATACTGATCCTAATTTTTTAGAAAATTTTGGCGTGTTAGGAGAAACAGTTGTGGAATTAGATTTTGGAGATTTTACACTTGTTCCCCATTTACATGAAAATCATAAAAGTTACACTTCAGAAATCGATAAGCACGCAATTCAACTTAAAAGTTGGCTTATTAAATATTGGCCTGAACTTGTCGAATATTTTGATATTCAACATCAGAAAAACATTGCGCAATGAAGAAAATTATTACTATCAGCTTGTTCTTGATCGTTGGCTATGCTGGCTATTTGCGCCTGGATGGATTTCAGGTGCCAAAAATCATAAATAATGAATTAAGTAGTCCAAAATGGGACATGCAAGGTGAGATTTCTTCTGGTGAAAAAAGGGAAATTTCCGAGTTATTAAAGCAAGACTTTATCTATTTAAACAAAGGCCATCAATGCTTTGTTTTTGAAAGTGTTGATGGGAAATATGTATTAAAATTAATTAATCATGACAGATTTAAATTACCTGAGTATTTAAGGGTTTTTTCTTTTTTGCCTTTTATGCAAAAAATTGAGTCGAATAGAAAAAAAAGGCTTAAGCCAACTTATGAAAGTTTTTACTTAGCATATAAATACCTAAAAAAAGAGACAGGTTTAATATACCTGCAGCTTGGTGAAAACGACTTGTCTAGCGACTGTATTTCTCTAATAGACCGCACGAAGGTAAAACATAAGGTGCCTGTTGCAAAGCTTCAATTTATGATTCAAAAGAAGGTAGAAATGATTTACCCAAGCTTGGATAAGATTTACCATGAAGAAGGTAAAGAGGCTTTTAAGAATGCTATAGATTCATTTGCAAAGGTCTTAATTACAAGGTGTTTAAAAAATATTGTCGATGATGACCTCGACGTTGCTATTAACTATGGCTTTATTGAAAACAAAGCAGTATTAATTGATCCAGGACGTCTTTTTTATCAAAAAAATTTATCACAAGCAGAAAACATTCAAAAAGAGCTTCTAAAATCATCTAAAAACTTTAGAGCATGGCTTCAAGATAACTATCCCGAGTTTGTACCTGAGTTTGAAAAGAGGCTTATGAGTTATGATGATTTGTTTTTAAGGGAATCTCTTTAACCATTTTTTGTTCGACTATCCTTCCTTTTACACGGTTGATAACTCTACTGTACCAATTAGCGCCTAACATTGAAGTAAGTCCGTGAATGAAAATACTTAACAAAATAGCGGCAACTGCCACATCAAAGATAAACTGGCCACTTGCTGTGGGAACTTTTTCTAAAACTAAAAAAGCAAATACAATAGAAGCGATGCCTCTTGGGCCAAACCATCCTAAATACAAATAAGTAGGTCCTCTAAGGCCACACCCGAGAAGACTTAAAGACACGGGAATCATCCTGATAACCGTCAAACTTAGTATTGCATATATAAAAATGGAAAAACTGATTTTTGAGATTGCTGTTGCGACAAAACTTGATCCAAAAATAAAGAAAAGAAGCAAAGTTAAAAGCTGTCCTTCTGTGGAGGCAAAGTCCTGAATGCTTTTTTTCATGGATTTAGCATAGTTCGAAATAAAAAGACCTGATGTAAAAGCGCCAATAAATCCATTACCGTATAATAGCTCTGATAAAGTATAAGCTAAAAGAGCTACAGCAATAGCTGAAATCTCTTCAAAAGTATGATCCATCCATTTTTTTCGGTGAGTAAACTCACAAATTTTTCCTCCAAGATTTCCTAAGAAAAAACCGACAATAAATCCAATGGCTATTTCTCTAACCAAAAGAATTATCCAGCTATTAGGGGTTATTGTCGTTTCAAGAGCAGACACAATGGAAATTAGCCCTACAACAATAGGAACCATTAATCCATCATTTAATCCACTTTCAATGTTTAATGCCTGTCTTATGCGCAAAGGAACTCTGGGAAAACTAACAACTCCATGAATTAATGCAGCATCAGTTGGACATAAAACAGCGGAGAGGAGGGCAAGTTCAAAAAAAGCTAATTGAGGAAAAAAGAAATAAGCAAAAAACCACCCAAATAAAAATGTTAGAGGAAGTCCAATTACAAGAAGCCTAACTGGTATGTTATGGTATTTTTGTATACTTTTTAACTGCATTCTGGAAGCGTCAGTAAAAAGAACTAAGACTAGAGTTAATATAGCTATGATTTTGGTGATTTCATTGGACACTTGTAAATTTACTAGATTTAAAAGGTCAGGACCTAAAATAAATCCAAAAAATGTAAAAATAATAGGAGCTGTAATAGGGCTTTTGTGAATCTTTTGTGAAAATAATGAAAAGCTCAACAGTAAGAATGCTATAATAGAAAAAGAATAAATATTCATAGGCTTTCCATAGCAATTATGGCTTCAAACTCCTGTTTAGTTACGGGTTGAACAGATAACCTAGATCTTTTTAATAGTATCATGTTTTTTAAATCAGGGTTCTTTTTCAGCTCATCTAAAGAAATAAGTCGTTTTAGTTTTTTTACAAAAGCAATATCAACCATGTACCAAATAGGTTTTTCTTTAGAGGATTTGGGGTCAAAATGCTTATTTTTTTTATCTAAGGCAGTTGAGTCCGGATAGCCAGTTTTAACAACTTTAGCTATACCGGCAACCCCAGGTGGTTTGGCATTAGAGTGGTAAAATAAAACTAAATCTCCTTGTTGCATAGTATCTCGCATAAAATTGCGTGCTTGAAAGTTTCTTACTCCATCCCAGAATGTAACGGTATCTTTTTCAAGGTCATCAATAGAATAAGCGCCCGGCTCAGATTTCATTAACCAATAGTTTTTCATATGTCTTTAAGTTGGCTTTTTGTTTAATTCAAATACGAAAAAGCTTTTCTGGCAATCATTAAAAAAAGCTCTGGCTTCCAGGACGAATCTTTGCTAAAGGGTAAGATATGTTAAAAAAAGTAAAAGATTGGGCCCTTAAGCTATATTATACCCCTGTCGAAGAATTTCACGGGGTAAAGAAAAAAGCTTACCGATTTATCAAATTGCTGATTCTATCAGTGCAATCCTTTATCAAGGATAAATGTATATTAAGGGCTTCAGCTTTAACTTTTTATACCCTCATGTCTATTGTGCCGATTATTGCTATGTCCTTTGCCATAGCTAAAGGTTTTGGCATGCAGGCTAAAGTAGAATCGGAACTAATAAGCCGATTTCAAGAGCATGAGGACGTCATTAAGCAAATTATTGTATTTTCCAAAAATTTACTTGAAAATACAAAGGGAGGCCTCATTGCAGGGATTGGTACGGTTGTTTTATTTTGGAGTGTTGTTAAAGTAATAAATCACGTGGAAGGTGCATTTAATAGTATTTGGTATGTGAAAAAACAAAGAAACTGGAAACGGAAGTTTACCGATTTTTTTACGATTATGTTCATAGGACCCATTGTCTTTTTCGTAGCAAGTTCGGTTACCGTGTTCATAGTAAGTAAATTGGAAGCATATGTTAAAGGAATAGGCCTTTATGAATCAGTTAGCTCTTCCATAATTTTTTTAATACAGTTAACTCCTTATGCATTAATTTGGGCCCTTTTTACTTTTATTTATATCTTTATGCCTAATACCAAAGTTAAATTCTTATCAGCCCTTGTTGGGGCTTTGATTGCAGGAACGGTATATCAAGTGGTGCAATGGGGATATTTTAAATTTCAAATTTCTGCTTCAAAATATGGTGCAATATATGGATCTTTTGCTGCTATTCCGCTTTTTTTAGTATGGCTTCAATTGAGTTGGATTATAGTACTAGCTGGATCTGAAATAAGTTGTGCTTGGCAAAATTTTGAAATTTATGCTCGGGAAGGGAAAGACAAACCCTTATCTCATAGACTGAAAATACTACTGAGCTTATGGGTGACGCATTTATGCGTCAAAAAAGTTCAAAACAATGAAGGACCAATTACTTTAAACCAGATATATAAACAGACAAAGATCCCTCTATTTATTTTGAACAGTATATTAAATGACTTGGTAGACTGCCACATTCTTGTTTTTACAGAAAATGAGAAGTCAGGGTATATGCCTGAAAAGACTCTATTAGAGCTTAAAGTAAAAGATGTTATTGACCAGTTAGAAAATTACGGGCTTAAAGATATCCCAAATACAGAGTATGAAATGAACCAAAAATTTATGGAAATTATGGATAGTTTCTCTAAAGCAGTCGCATCAAGCCCCAATAACATACTATTAAAAGACCTATGAAAGTATATCCCATTCGATTTCAGCCTATTTATAAGAATTACCTTTGGGGAGGAGAGAAGCTTATTCAAAAATATAAGCGGGACCTTCCTTCCGGTGTTTATGCAGAATCTTGGGAAATATCTGATCGTAAAGAAGGAATGAGTGTCGTGACTAATGGGGTATATAAGAATATGACGCTTGCAAAATTGAACTTTGAATGGCAGGAAAAATTGGTTGGAAAAAAAACTAATGTATTTCCTTTGCTTGTCAAAATACTAGATGCAAAAGAAAACTTATCTATCCAAGTTCATCCTGACGACATACAGGGAAGCAAAATAGGAGCGGAACCTAAAAATGAAGCTTGGTACGCTCTTGAGAAAGGAGTTGTGTTAGCAGGCTTTAAGCCGGGAGTAACTCCTCAACTTTTTAAAAAAGCCGTAGAAAATGACAGATTAGTGGAACTTTTAAGAAAAATTCACGTGCAAGAAGGGGATGTTATAAATGTCCCTGGGGGGCGAATCCATGCCGTATGTCAAGGTTCTCTTTTATTTGAAGTACAGCAGAATTCCGACACTACTTATAGAATTTACGACTGGAAAAGGGTAGATGAAAACCAAAAACCTAGGGATCTTCACTTATTTCAAGCCTATCAAGTGTTAAACTTTCAAGATTTTGATAATCCCAAAGTAACTTCTACTTTGATGGAGGATACAAAGGAAACAAAGAAAATTCTCCTTTTAAAAACACCTCATTTTAATTTGGAAAAAATTATTACCTCAAAAGATATATTCGTTGAAAAAGAACAACAGAGTTTTCAGATCTTTTTTTGTATTTATGGCGAAGGAGAAATAGTTGCAGACAATGCATCGGAGAAATTAGAGAATGGTGCGAGTTATTTGACTCCAGCTGTTGCTGAAAAAATAGAAATAAGGCCTAAGAGCGAGTGTTCACTACTTAAAGTTAGCCTCCCTTAAGGCCATTTAGCGCAACAGCTAGCCCGGCCAATTCGCTTATTTTATCTCCAATGTCACTAGGTTGAATAATACAAGAGGACAATGCCATAGGCCACGCGTATTTTTTTAATTTTTCTTTTAAAGGATTTAATAAAAGATCCTTTGTATGAATAGCAATGGTCCCTAAAATAATTACCTCTGGATTTAACGTCATAATAATCATACCAATTCCCTGAGACATTCTTTCTGTGAAAGTGTCCCAGACCTGTAAAGCGTAATGGTCTTTTTCTTGTACAGCTTTAGCCAAGCAGGTAATATCAATATTGTTAGGATCACCTGAAGCAAAGTCTATGATTTTTGTGGAAATATTTTCAGACTGGATATCTTTTCGTATTTTTTGCGCTAAGTTTGCCCCACCACAGTATACTTCAAAACACCCTCTTTGTCCGCATGGGCAGAGAGGTCCATTAGGATCTAAAACAAAATGCCCCACTTCTCCTGCGGTGTCGCTGGCTCCTTGTAAAAGCTGATTATTGACAATGATGCCTCCTCCCATGCCTGTACTAGCTGTTAAGTAGACTAAGTTAGGGGTATTTTTAAACGTACCAAAAGTAAACTCCGCTAAGACAGCAGCATTGGCATCATTATTCATAAAAGTAGGTTTTGAAAACCCTTTTTCCAATTCTTTGACAATAGGAGTGTTTTTCCACCCTTTAAGATTAGGAGGGGATAGCATAATACCTTTTGTTTTATGAATAGGTCCTGGGCAAGAAATGCCAACTGCATCAATATCTTGTAGTGTTTTATTCGAGTCCTTTAAAAGTCGCTTTGTTTTTTCGATAATGTGCTGAATAGCTTCTTTAGAGTCACGAAATGATTGCGTTTGCATTCTATCTGAATTGACGATTTTTCCTTTTTCATTACCTATGCTTATAGATATTTTAGTGCCGCCAATATCAATAGAGATAAACTTTAACATTTTCTTATCCTATCATTTCTACTAAGGCCTTAGCAAAGACAGGTAGGTCCTTAGGAGTTCGAGAGCTGATTAAGTTTTCATCGATAACAAGAGGTTCATCCAAAAATTGGGCGCCTGCATTGATTATGTCATCTTTGATGGCAGCCACTGAAGTGACTCTTTTATTTCGCAAGATTTTTGCGCTAATCAAAACCCATCCTGCATGACAAATAAAAGCTATGGGCTTTTTATCTTTATGAAATTCATTTACAAGCTCTAATACTTTTGGATCTCTTCTTAATTTATCAGGGGCGTAGCCACCCGGAATCAAAAGACCTGAATAATTTTTAGCGTTTACTTCGTTAATTGCTATATCAGATCTACAGGGATATCCAT
>PFAC01000024.1:25495-39828 GCA_002773835.1 Chlamydiae bacterium CG10_big_fil_rev_8_21_14_0_10_35_9
GACCTGCCACAACTGTCTCGATATGCGCTTCTTCTAAGCGAATTCTAGGGTACCAAAGCTCTAAATCTTCATAAGTGTCATGGGTAAGAATAAGAACTTTATTCATGGATCATCTCCAAATATTCATTTCTTTTCTGTTCAAAAAAAGGGATGTAGAGGGGAAATCTACTTTCTAAAAAGTCTTTTAGCGGATCGGTAAATGAAAGGAAATGTTTTTTTTTCTTAAACCCTTCTTTTATTTCATAAACTTCACCAAAATCGTATTCTATTATTTTATCTTCTATCAATCCAACATTTTCCATGCATGAGCTTGTCTTGTTAATAATGTTTTTATTGATCCTATCTACGGTAGACTGAAAAAACAACTCTATCAATTTTTTAGCATCATGTTGAAAAAAAGCATCTTTCAGGAGGGTTACTTTTTTTTGTAGGAAAAACCTGGTATTTTGAATATCCAATGAATAGGGATTTCCAGCTCTATCGAGCAGGGTAACTATTCCCTTTTCATTGGATAAGTGTGAGTATACAAGCCCAAGATCCAAAGGAAGATTTTCCACTTGTGTAAAGCATTGTTCCCATGCCTTGAGTTTTTTATCTTTCTTTTGTCCTTCTTTTGCTATTAAAGAAGAAAATGGGCTAAGCCTTGTCCATAATGGCTTTTGCAGTTTATCATAACGGAGAAACTTTATTACATACTTGTTGTCTTCAGTTTCAAATACATACGACTGCCTGCCCTTTGATAAGTAGCGAAAATTGCAGTTAGAAAGGAAATTTGGAATTGAGCTAGAAGTGTCTGTTGTTATCCAGTCGGCTGGAAAATAAATTTTTGATGGTCTAAATCTCTGGTTGTTAACAGGAAGAAAGTAGATTAAAAATAAAATAAAGAGGAAAAAGGAAATTTTTCTCATAATTAATAATATATAGCCTGTTAAGGAATTTTTCCAGTGTTGATTATTTTAGTTTTCTTTTGTTTATTCATTTTAGCCATATTGTCTTTTATCAATGGGTTGACAACCTTAGCTATTATATTTTCATGGACAGCTTTGGGAGTTTTTTTTAAAGGGATCACGAATTTTTTTCTCACAAAAGGGCCTATAGCAAACGTTTTAAAGACTCTTCAAGTAGTTTTATTAGAGCCACTAGCTTTGATAGGTGTATATTCCCTTAGTTTTTTAAGTTTTTTTAGCAAAGGTCCTTTTTGGTCCAAGAAAAAAAGGACTCCTATTTTAATGGTTCATGGATATATCAACTTTGCCTCAGTTTGGCTTTTTCATAAAAGAAGACTTCTAAAAATGGGCTATGGTCCCATTTATACTATCAATTTAGGCTATCCTTTTCATGGAATAGACACTTATGCTCGCAAATTGCATAAAAAAATTAAGAAAATTGCGAGACAGACTAAACGAAGTGATATTATTTTAATCGGTCACTCCATGGGAGGGCTTGTTTCTTCACAGTACTTTCTTAAATATGCTGAAAAAGGTACTGTCAAAGCAATTATTACTCTAGGCACTCCTTTAAAAGGAACAAAAGTTGCAAAACTAGGGGTGGGAAAATGTGCAAGGCAGATGCGAGAAAACAGCAGCTTTATTAAGAATTTAAAGGACAACCTTCCTGAAAAAATTTTTTATAATGTAGTTACAAAAAAAGATCAGTTGGTGATTCCTTATAGATCAGGACTTATTACCGGGGATAGAGGAAAAAGATATGTGCTGGACGATATTGGGCACGCTTCTTTATTGTATTCTACAAGAGTATCTAAAAAGTTAGGAAGATGGCTTAGAGACATCGTTACTTAAAAACAACAGTTTTTATTCCGTTGGTAAACACCCTTTTTTCTAAATGGTATTTTACAGCTCTATATAAAACTCTGGACTCAACTTCTGACCCAATTTGCACCATCTGCTTAGGTGAGTTACTATGGTCTATTCGAGCAACTTCTTGTTCAATAATAGGTCCTTCGTCTAGCTCGTCAGTTACATAATGAGCGGTAGCCCCTATCAACTTGACACCTCTTTCATAAGCTTGATGATAAGGTTTTGCTCCTTTAAAACAGGGTAAGAATGAATGATGAATATTAATAATCTTACCAGCTAAGCGTTTAGTAAGATGGGGAGATAAAATTTGCATGTACCTGGCGAGTATAACTAGCTCAGTATTGGATTCTTGAATTCTCTGTAAAAGATATTCTTCTTGCTGAAGCTTGTTAGCTTTATCTACAGGCAAGTGAAGAAAAGGTATCTGGTAATTATCAGCCATATGCTTCAAGTCTAAATGATTAGAAACAATCATTTGTATGTCGATAGGGAGTTTTTCAGCATGTATTTGATGCAGTAAGTGGTTAAGGCAGTGCCCTTGCTTCGAGACCATAATAACAGTTTTCATGGGCTCATCATAGGAGTTGATCATAAATTTCTTGCCTAATACTTGCTCTAACTTTTCACGCAAGAGGTTGATTTTATTATGATCTAGCTCGAACAAGCATCGCATAAAAAACTGATGGGTTTCAGGATCGCCGTATTGAGAAAGTTCTACAATAAACCCACCAACCTCAGCTATGACGTTGCTAGTTTTTGCAATGATGCCTATTTGATCTTCACAAGAAAGAGTAAAAACAAACTTATTAATATTCATATAGTTAACATTTTATAGAAATAATAAATAAAATACTACAATTGACTAAATAATCTAATTGTTTAAAAATAATGTTTAACAGGGGCTGGGGGGTATTAATGGTTCGTAATATTATTTTTCTACTTTTTTCCTATATTATAGCATCTCATAGTTTACAGATTGTTCCTGTGGAGAGGACTCCTCAACCTAATAGTGTTATCGTACGTATAGCATATCCCGAAAACACTTCATCCAATAAAACAAATCCCATATGGGTGCAAGTTCGCTTGCAAGGGTATGCTTTAGGCGCAGATTCTCAGTTTCCAAGAGCTAAGCAAGTCGCTAACTCAGATAGAGGACAGAGCTTGCATATAGTAGTGGATAATAAACCTTATTTTCCTGTTTCAGGTCCTGGAATCGACCCTTATGATGAGATAGGAGATTATTTTGAAGATTCGTATAAATTTTTACTTCCTTTTGATTTGAAAGAAGGCTCTCATACTCTTAGGGTATATTGCGCACGATCGTTTGGAGAGAGCTTAAAAAATGAAAGCAGCTTTGATGTGGTAAACTTTTTTGTAGGTAAAAAAGAAAGTGGTTCAGATGTTGATCTTAGTGCTCCTATGCTTACTTACAATGAGCCTAGTATGAGATTTTTTTATGAAGAAGGCCTTCCAATTTTACTTGATTTCTTCTTATCCAATTGTGAGCTTTCCAGTGATGGTTTTAAAGTAAAAGTGACCATTGATGATTCTTACTCTCAAGTATTGACTAGTTGGCAGCCTTACTATATTTATGGTTTGAAGCGAGGAAAACATAAAATTACGCTAGAATTACTAGATGTTGATGGAAATTTAAGTTCAGGGTCTTATAATTCGTCAACAAGATCTTTTATTGTGCATTAAATTAGTAGTTCTAGTTATGATATCGCCCTTACTTTTTTTAAATATTTATGTTTGATATTGATCCTAGAAAAATTTCTTCTGAGGATTTTCCAAAGGAAAAAAGTATAAAAGAAAAACTCCTTTTTCTTTTGAATTATGCTGTGCTGGCTCCATCTAATCTCAACTCACAGCCTTGGAAGTTTTCAGTAAAAGAAGATTCTGTTGAGTTTTTACCCGATTTTGACTGCTGGCTGAAGGTATCAGATCCAGATAAGCGAGAACTGTTTATTAGCGTTGGGTGTGCTCTTCAAAATTTCATCATTGCAGCTGAATATTTCAATCTGTCTTGCAGTGTACATTATAAAAAGGAAACTGTTGATGTAACTGTATCTGAGCTAGATACCTATTCCACTTCTTCCTTATTTCCCTTTATTACTAAGCGATTTACTTATCTGGGCGATTTTAAAAATGAAGAAGTTGATCGAGATATTTTTAATTTGTATACCTCAGAAAATCATTCGTTACACTTTATTAATGAAGAAGAAACAAAGTCTCAATTATGTCTATTATCGCTAGAAGCTGACATGTTCCGATATATTCATCCAAAATATAAGCAGGAGCTGATAGATCATTTGCCTCCTGGAAAATTTGAAAATAGCTTGATGAGGTTTATTAATAAATTTTCACAATATATTGCGAATAGAGAGCTTCCCCAAGATTTGCAAAAAAATATTGCTGCTATTTCTATTGATTCTGAGACTCCTATTTCCTTAATAAAAGTGGGTCAGGCATTTGAAAACATCTACTTACATGCCTTTTCTAAAGGGATTTATATAAAGCCCCAATCATGTACATTAGAGACGCCTATGGCTAAAAAAAGGATTAACGAATTGTTACTTAAAAATACGAACAGAAAGATTGTGCAGATTTTCTTTTATGGATATCCTACGAATGTAGATTCTCACTTCACAAAAAGATGTTCAGTTAAGGAAAAGTTAGTCAATTGAATTGAAACACTCATAGTTTTTTTCCCAGAATTCTAGAGCATTTTTAATATTTGTAATAAACAATTTTCTTTTGTCCTCGTTATGAGACTTATAAATTAAAGTGTATACGGTGGTGTCATGAAGTTTTATAATAGATGTAGTTAAGTCTAAAGACCCAATGTTGATCGAAGCTATAGATTTATCGATAAGTTGTTTAAACGAACTATTTTCTGATCCTATGACAACAATTTGATAGTGATTCTCCTTTTGATGATGAAAGGAGTAAAAATTCTCTTCAAAGTCATACTCTAAAACTTCTAAAAGAATTTTAAAGGGGACCATCAAAATTTCAGGACCTAAAATGCTTTGCATAATACCTGGTCTTAAAGAGTAAAAGAAGTTCTCTAATAAGAAATTATTTCGGCAGTTTGTCAGTTGGCTTAACTTATTAAGTATTTCATTTTGTTTGACAATCATTCCTCCATTATAATCTCGAAACTCACCGATGAGGGTAATTAGTTCAGAAACAACCTTTTGTCTTGCTTTTTGAAGGTCTAAGGAGTAGTCAGGTCGGAAAAAAGGTGTTTTGTTTAAAAATACTCTAAACAAAGAAGATTCCTTAGGGTATTTCCTTTTTAGATAATCTATAATTTTAGTTTCATCATGAGTAATTTCTATGTCGGGTTTTTTAACCTTTAATACTTCTTTTAAAGAAGAAGATTCTTTTTTTAGAAGCCTTACCATGATCACTAGAAAAGATAATTGAGAGTCTGTCTGTTTGTCATAGGAGATAATTACTTGGGGCAAGTCTTTAACATACTTTAGTTGCTTGCTTAGTACAATTATATTACGAATAACCTCTTCTTCATTTCTTGGCATGAAAATAGGGTGTACAACGTTTTCTACTCTTGATTTAAGCTCTTTAGGTAGAACCTTTTTGAGCTTTTTAACTTCGTCTAAAGTAAATTTAGCTCCATTTTGTTTTTCAATTTCAAAATAAAATGTTCGAACTCTGTCATCGCCTCGATCAGATACGTAGGAGTCTTTAAGATACTGTACGTCAGAAATGGTGCTTTTAATAGTTTCTAATATATGTCTTTTTTCAAACCTTTCAGTATCGCTTAAAAGATTCATAGTAACTAAAATGCCCAGGCAATACCTATTAGAACTATTGTCCTGCCTTGTTTTTATAAGTTTTAGGCTTAGGTGCCTTTCATTAGGATTATTGCTAACAGCTCTTATGGTAGTCTTTTTGAAAAGGTACTGAAAACCAATAATCCGGCTAATATGTCTAGGATCTCTTTCAAAAAGAAATTGATCCTTTAACTGGAGAAGAAGAGTTCTTATTTCATAAAATACATCTCTGTCAAAAAATTTTGGTCGTTTGTGCATTAAATAAGATAAGTTTCGCTCAACTTCATCAATCTTTTCTTCGGAAGATATCTTGATTAGCATGTGTTGCATTTGATCAAAGATATTTAATTCTGTTGTATTAGTAGGGATTTTGAGAAGTGAGGTAATATTTTCTTGAATCACTGCCGACTTTTCTTCAGAAGATAAGGATTTAACTGACACTACGTATCTAGCATGATAGACAGCAAGTATATTAATCCTTATTTCCTTCAAAATATTAGAGAGGTTTTTTTGGATAACCTCTTTCTCTCTATTGTCAAGGATTCTTACAAAAGTTTCCTGTATATAATAATTATGGCCAGGTGACCTGACAAATTTAAAGTCCATTGACCTACTTCCAACTAATGGAAGTTGCTTTCCTGGAATCAACCATCTGCTTAACATATCATTGATATATCTTCCCACTCCATGGGTGTATTGGGAAGGACAAATTAGAACAACAGAAATAGTATAAGGGTCTTTTTCTGAAAAGCTATAGTGAAAAAAAGGTAAATTTTCGTTTAACTTTCTAAATGTTTTCTCTAGAAGGTGAAC
The DNA here is from genome assembly GCA_002773835.1 of Chlamydiae bacterium CG10_big_fil_rev_8_21_14_0_10_35_9. Classification (GTDB taxonomy): domain Bacteria; phylum Chlamydiota; class Chlamydiia; order Chlamydiales; family SM23-39; genus 21-14-0-10-35-9. Next base: position 31,926 of record PFAC01000024.1, read on the forward strand.
ATTAGTATTTTGTTGTAGCTCTTCTAAAATATGAGGGGGGAAAATTTTTTCAATTAATTGCTCTAAGGAAATAAGGAACAAATCAAAACTTGGGTCATCCATACCTGGTGGAGTAAACGTAGGCTGGATTTGAAGCGCACCACCATCATTAAAATAAGTAGGTTTTAATGTTGCTATTTGGCGCGAAGTCATAGTACCTCTTGATCTAGTTGAGCAAAGTGAAAATGAATATCGCCGACCTCTCCTATGATAACATTTTTAAGCTGTTTTTGATTCATCATTAAATAGTTTAAATGATAAAGGGGAGCAACAGGCAAATCATCCATGAAAATTTTCTCAGCATCCAATAGGGCTTGGTATCTTTGCTTTTGATTAGAAAGATTATTCGCTCTATCCAATAAGGCTACAAAGTCATTGTTGACCCATTGAGAGTAGTTAACAGGATCACTTTCCTGACTAAATCGAGCATAAATATTCATCATATCGTTGTATTGAAAAATCCATCTAGCTATAGCCATTTGATGTTTATGAGCTCTTACTTTGCCCATATGAGAAACAAAGTCTTGCTCAACAATTTTAATATCTAATCCAATAGAATCTTTAATTTGCCTTTGTATTGCTTCAGACGTTTTCTTATCTAAATCATTATTGGGATAGTTAAGGGTAATAGAAATATCTTCTTTTTTTAAATTTAATTCCTCCAGTCCTTTCTGTAGAAACTTTTGCGCTAACTCTTTGTTGTGATTAGGAATTAAATAGTCTCCAAGGTTGTCTTCAAGCGGGGGAGGTATAAGTCTTTTTGCGGGAGTTTGGTTAGAATAAGTAATAGTTTTTACCAACAAATCCCTATCAATGGAATAAGAAATGGCTTTTCTTATGTTGCTGTTGCTTAAAGGGTGATATTTTGTATTAAAAGTTATAAAAGCTGTCCCTGCTATTGGCATTTTCTTTAAGCGTTCATTATTACTATAAGCTGCCTCTGCATGAAAAGGCATAGGTGATACTGGAGTACCGATCAAGTCCAACTCATTTTGCTCAAACATCTGCAAAGCAGTATTTTGATCATTAACAATGTAAATTCTGATTTTTTCCAGTTTAACATTGTCCTTGTCCCAGTATAATGGGTTCTTTTCTACAATGATTTCTTTTTTGGGTGTCCACTTTATCATCTTAAAAGGACCTGAGCAGACAAAATCTTCTTTAGGGTTTTGGGCCCATGTAGGGTCTTTTTCTACAATGTGGCTAGGAGCTGGATAATACGCACAAAAAGCAGTCAAACTAATAAAATAAGGGGTTGGATATTCCAGCTCTACTCGAAGTGTTTTTTCATCAAGGGCATTAATTTTAACTTCATCTATAGGTACTTTATTATTGGCCGCTTTTTCGGCATTTTTGATGCAAAAAAATAACTTGCTCGTCAAGGACGGAAAAGTTGGGTCAATAATTTTTTTCCAGGATTTTTCGAAGTCGTATGCAGTAATTGGGGTACTGTCAGACCATACAGCATCTCTTAAATGAAATGTATAAACAGTACGGTCTTTATTTACTTCATAAGATTTTGCAAGACCCGGACCTACTGAGCCATCTTTTCTTATCGAACTTAGTCCTGCAAAAAGTTTAAATGACATTGTTGAATCTACAAAGTGCCCAGTTTTTCTAGGATCAAATGTAGGAGGATCGATAGAGTAGCTTATGTTTAAAGTGTTTTTATTGGGACTTTTGCCGCATGAGATCATGGCAAGAACTAGTATTAAAGTTAGTAATTTTTTCATGTAGAAACCTGTATATGACAAAGAATGTATATAAATCTTAAAGATTAGATTAAAGAACTTTTTAACAAAGACCTGTCTTTTTTGACAAAAACTTTAATTTTCTAAGGTTTTTAGAAAATCCTTTTGCAAATTTTGCCTCTAAAGTAAGGTAAAGCAAGGCGAGGAGTAGCTAAAGGGTAGGGGGTAGATGACTTATTTTAAAAGTTTATTCTTTAATTTCCTTACAGTTTTTTTTGTGAACCACATTTTACCAGGAATTGAGATCGATTATTATTCTAAGTTACCACAAATCAAAGGAGATTTAATTTTTGCTTTTTCCTTGGGGTTTTTAAATTCATTAGTATATCCGATTTGCAGATTTCTATACCCTAAGGCAACTCCTTTTAAAATTGGGATGTTTAGTTTTATCTTTAGTTTTGGAGCATACTCTATTATTAATATTATTCCTCTAGGCATTCACGTGATGACACCAGGGGCGTTTGTATGGAGTGGTCTTATTGTTTGGTTTGCTAGCTACTTAACTAATTATTTAGAGTTTAAGCGCTATCAAAAACTAAAAGAGCTAGAGAAAGAAATTACAAAGAGAGGGGGAAATAAGCAATGAGTTTTTTGATATCATTTTTTTTTAATTTTTTTGCTGTTTTTATAGTGAACCGGATAATTCCGGGAATAGAAATAGGGTATTTTGAAAACTTGCCTAATGTAGGGGCTGACCTATTTTTTTCATTGGTTGTTGGCTTTTTAAATGCCTCTATTTACCCGGTCTTAGCTTCTTTTATGCAAAATATTACTTTAAAATCCATAGCAGTTGTTTCGTTTATTATCAGCTTTGGGTCTTTTATCTTGATTCACTATATCCAGTTTGGTGTAAGAGCAACTACTGCTCCGGGCATTTTTGTGGGTGGCTCCTTAGTATGGGCTGCCGCTGTTTTTACAAACTTTTTATTTATGAGAAGAAGACCGCAAAACCCTGAAAAATAATCATTCATTATTTTTCGGTTCGTCTGATCTGGGGTCGAGTTCCCCTACAGCGGGGGTTGTTCTGGGTATGTTTGAATAGGGCAGCTTTTCCTCGACAGGAATAGGAGGCGCTTTTGTAAGTCTGTAAAGTGTATAAATAGACAGGGCGCCAGAAATGGCAGCAAAAAAGAAGAACAATCCTTTTGGTCCAAAAAATTTCATAGAAAAAGGGGCTATTATCGGACCTAAAATAGCTCCTATACCATAAGAAAGCAATAATCCTCCTGTTGCAGCTACAAAATCCTTTGGCTCTAAATGATCACAAGCGTGTGAGATGCATATAGGGTATAAAGTGAAGGAAAACCCACCAAATAAAAAGATCAAGCTATAAAGAAGGATAACATGTAAGTCTCCTATCCATGCAATGACGATACTTAACCCAGCTGTAATTAGACCAGCTATGAGTAAAACTTTTCTTCTATCAATATAATCAGATAAAGACCCCAAAGGCCACTGCAAAACAAGGCCACCAAAAATAGTTAAACTCATAAAAAGAGCAATACCAGGTATATTCAATCCTATTTCTTGTGCATATACAGGGTTTAATCCATACACACATCCTAAGAATATTCCTGATAAAAAACAGCCTATAACTCCTAATGGTGATATTTTAAAAAGTTGCACTACATTGAGATAAGAAGGTTCTTCTGAATAGGGGGCTGTTGTTCTGGTAATGCTGACAGGTATCACTGATAAACTTGTTAGTATGGCAATCAGAATATAAGGAGTCCAGCTAATAGGGTCAGAAACATTTAATAAAAATTGACCTCCGGATTGAGCTGCATAAAGAGCTATCATATAAAGAGATAAGATTTTACCTCTTGAATCTACACTAGACCTAACTAGAAGCCAACTTTCAATAGTAATAAAAAGCCCCGCCATCGTAATTCCATTAAAAAATCGTAAGATAGTCCAGCTCCAAGAGCTAATGTAAAAGCCTTGCAGCAAAGTTAACACTGCAAGAAGTGACGCAAAAGTAGCAAAAGCTCTAATGTGGCCGATCCGTTCAATGAGTCTGTTAGATCTCAATGAGCCTACAAACATACCTGCATAATAGGCGGCAGAGACGATACCAATGATTAACGTTGAATAGTCTTCTAATCGTAGCCTTACAGTTACATAGGTCATAAAAAGTCCATTTCCAGCAACTAAAATAATAAGGCTAGCGATAGGGGATATAATGCTTTTTAGTGTATCTCTCATATTCATTACCTTTTATATCAATCCTATGAATCCATCAAGAGAGATTTTTTATTTTTTAATTTGTAAATTATTGGATATTAATATCAATGTTAATTAATTGATAATATAAATAACGTTTAATATAATTAAATTAAGGGAAAAAGTATGGGTTTTGATGGAACAAAGTGGTAAAGAACAAGATATTATTCATATACATGAAGCTTTAGAGAATCTTTCATCTATAGCTGAGCTTGATGTGAATAGTGAGAAAATGGTGGGAGTAGTAAAGAACCATAAATTTGTCCTTAGCGATGAAGAAAGCTCTTACAAAACTGTTCATTGGCTTACCCCAGAAACGGCGGAAGAGGTGATTGAAAACGTCAAACAAACTTTTAAAACTATTTTGGAATATCTTAAAAACATCTATGAAAATGAGGGGTTTGACTGGGAAAATCCTAATAATAGAAAAGGTCTTCAAGCGGTCATGACTCTATCAGGCGAGGCAGCTAATAAGCTGGATGCATATATAGACAACCTCAATACACCTTTTGAAATTCCTAGAATCACAGAGTCTAAGCAATTTACTGACTTGCAGGAGTTTTATACTAAAAATCTTTCTCAGAAAATGGACCTGAAGTTGTCTGGAGATAGCGCATGGTCTGAAGACTGGAGTGAAAATGAAAACATTCTAGCTGTTGACACGGAAAAAAAGGGGCTTAAAGACTTTGAAACCGTCAGAAGAGATAAAGAGTATGAACTTTTTTATTTGAGAAATGAATATGGCCATCCTTTTTTTAATTCCTCATTGCTGAGAAATATTAAACTGGTTTGTGATTTTGATGAAATGGTTGATGTTTCGATAGAAGATGATCCACTTTTAAAAATAAGGACTATGCAAGATCGAGATTTGCACGGTGTAGCCCAACAGATTCTTATGGGGTGTGAAAGTCTTACAAAAGAGTTCTTTAAATTAGCCAGAGGCAAGACCCAGGAAGTTTTTCAATATGTACACAGAGCTATCATGGCTCTTATGTTAACCTCAAACCCTAAAAACCTTATTCAAAATACTTTAGGAAAAAGCAGCCTTTTATATTTTAACGATTTTCAAACTTTTTTAAAAAAGGCGCTAAACTCCAAAGAATATAAAAGGTGGCTTTCTTATCCGCCTAAAGACTCTGACAAGGCTGCAAGCGTTACACTTAAATTGGTTCATTTATTGATTCTTATATTTTTCACACGAAAAGAATCAGTAAAAGAAGAAGTTATAGGTTTAATTCATTATTTGATAGAAAAGGGGAATGAAATCAAACCTCAAAAAAAGGCAAAGGTATACAGTCAAACAATTTGGAATGAGTTTTTGGTAAATGATGATAATATTAGAACTCTTTTGAAGTGCTATCCTAATGGTCCACTTTTTAAAGTTCTGGATATTATTCGATCAGATGAAGCTAGTGAAAAAGAGATAGCCTTTGATCCGATTCATCAAGAAAATTATCCTTATTCGATATATAACCTAAATAGCAAAAAGAAAAGCTATAGCTTTATCAGGTTACCTTGTCCTACTCGACAATCAATGATTAAATCAGCTTCTATTATAGAAGAGTTTCAAAATTTAGTTAGGAACTTTTCAAGTCAGGAAAAAACATATTTAATCTTTAACTTTCAAGACAGATCTTCTTGGAAAGATATTGCTAGAGTCGATGCTTTAGAAAAGTTTTCAAGGCAAGCTGAAATAAGCCAAGCTCTTAAAGTATACACTTTAACAAAAGATTCTGACTTTTACTATCAGACCGATATTTACTTCAATATGACTAAGGCAGAAGAGTTTATGCAAGCATTTCATACTCAGCTGGTAGGCGAGCAGGAAAATGGATTTTATTTTGGAATGATTAAGAAAAAAGAAAATTTTTTTGAAAAACTTGAGCATCTTATTTCTTTTGTTCATGATGTTTTTTTTGATAAAGTTGACTCTCTCGATAGAAAAATGAGGTTGGACTTTATAGAGATATTCTATCATTTATTTTATTTGGAAATGATGGAATATCATGAACCTTCTTATGTAAGCTTTGTTTGTAAAGACGCTGTAGACACTTCTAACGCAACAAATGCAAGTTTTTATGCTTTTATAAACCTTGTCAAAACAGGAAAGCTAGAAAAAAAAGAAAAAGATATTCTTTTATGGCTTTATTATAGACCCGCTCTACTTGTAAGAGAAAGATCTATTACTCCTGCAAGGCTTAATAGAACCCTTTCTTTTTTAGATTACGTTGACATGACTTTAAAAGAGAAAAAACGAAAAAAACTCTTAGAGAAGTATCCACTATTGAATGAAAATGATATAACTAGTTAATGCACTCATTAACTTGATCTACTAGTTCTTCATTATATGCTTTAAGGGCGTCCGAAAGATCATCTACTTGATAGAGAAGTTCTTTAAAGTCTTTAATAAAAGGTTCGCTTTTCATAATTTTAGATTTTTCATCTTGGTCTTCTGCTTTTTCTAAAAGCATATTTAATCGAGATAGTGCTGTAGAAATCTGGTCTACTTCACTTTCAAAATACTGTTTAAACTCTTTAGGAGTATCAACAGCCTCTAAAAGAGCTACTCTTTTTTTACGAGTTCTTTGCCATTTTTTATCATATTGAAAGAGAATGCCATAATGGTTTATATCATTCATAAGCGTGTTCATTTTGCTCATAAGCGATACAATTCGTAAATACATGTCATCTTTTGTCACGAGCTTACCAATAGTTCCGGACCCATCAGCAATATCGTTGGTGATAATGTTGAGGTTTTTTAGCACTTGCTTACCGTCAATATTAAAAGAATCGAGGGCAATATTGACATTTTCTAATACATTATTAAATTTGGTAATTGTCTGATCATCCTGAAACTCTTGAATTGAGCTTCCTAAAAGTTCCATATTATCCGTAAAACTATCAATCGCTTTTTTAGTTCTGGTCACTATTTCTTGTTCATTGAGGGAGTTCAGAGCTAAATCCAGTTCATGCATAGAGCCGGCAAAGGATTGTATCGCAAAGCTGATGTCATCACTATTTTCCATAAACCATTCATCAATATTGTTAACAGCACCATCTAAACTTTTTGCTAAGGTTGTAAGTTCATATATCGCATTTTCTAAAGGATCGACCGAATCTGCATAAATTATTTGATTTGTAATAAGTTTAGGTACTTTTCCAACAGGGGGAGCTTTAGGGATGATTGCGATTGCTTTTTCTCCCATGAGCCCGGCTGTAGCAATGGTAACTTCGTCTGTATTGTATACATCGACACTGGAGTCCACTCTTAAAGTAAGTTGATAAAAATAAACTCTTCCCAGTTCATCTGTCGGTTGTTCTCTTGCGTTAGATACTTCTTGGATCTTCGTTACTTCTCCGACAGGTTTTCCTGCAAAAGTTACTCTTGTTCCGACATTTATGCCTGCAATGTTAGAAAATCTTACCTTTAACACTTTTTCGCCATCGCCAACTTTTGGCTCTAAAAAAAGGATAATGGAGATAGTTATCACAATAGCTGTAATGACAAAAACTCCAATTAAGACTGTTTTCAATTTATCAGACATTCTTACTCCTTTTTAGCTCTGGGATGGTGCGTTAAATTTTCTTTTAAAAATGATATGATTGGATCGTCAATATTTAAAAATTCTTCAGGTTCAGCAACATAGGCAATTTTCCCATCCTTATGCAAAGCTAAGCGGTCGCCAATAAAAAGAGCAGAGTGCACGTCGTGAGTAACTACTATGCTAGTACTTTTAAGTTCACTTTGAATTTGCACAATAAGCTCATTAATTTGCTGGGCTGTAATAGGATCCAATCCAGTTGTTGGCTCATCATATAGTAAAATAGATGGTCTATATACAATAAGTCTTGCTAATCCAGCCCTTTTCTTCATACCTCCAGATAAATCA
>PFAC01000004.1:0-4664 GCA_002773835.1 Chlamydiae bacterium CG10_big_fil_rev_8_21_14_0_10_35_9
TTTGGAAATTGTAGATACTGCTAATTATTCTAAAATGGGTGTCTCACTTATTGTTTATCACCCTCAAACTGGCCTGGGAAAGGAAGAAGTAATTAATCTATGGATATCCAAGCCCCAAAAATGGGAGCTGGAAATGAAATTAGGAAATATTGATTTAGCGATTCTTTTAAGTTATCGGTTAAAAATAAGTTGGCAAGGAACTTTACGAATTTTTATGTCGGTAAAGAATAAAAAAGAAAAAGCTAAAGCTATGAAATATCTTGAAAGAATAATAAACCTTGCAAGACTTCCTTGTGACCAAATGGAAGTCTATGTGGATCAAGATTTTTTTGATTCAGTTAAAAAAGCCCCTTATTCCGATTTAACTGTTCTTACGTTAGAAAGCATTAGAAATATGCAATTTTTATGGGATGCGAGAGAAGCTGCAAATGCTACATGTCTTTTTTGCCAAGATGGTGGAGGTGAAAATGCATTTGCTTAAGGTGCGCTGTTTTTTAGCTAAAAGAAAAAACTTTTTCATCTTTGTGAACTAAATTATTTTCTTCTAAAAGGGCGTTTGTTTTTAAAATAACTTCTTCAGTCGTATTCCAGTCGAGACAGGGATCTGTTATGGAGATGCCATTTACAGGATGTAGACTATGGGGTTGATTTCCCAAATGCAAAAAGCTTTCCAACATCATTCCTAAAATATAGCTATTACCTTCTAGAATTTGCTGCAAAACATTTTCCAAAACATCAATTTGTTTTAGGGGGTTTTTTTGGCTGTTGCCATGTGCACAATCTATAAGAATTTTTGGATCAATGCAATGTTTCTGGCACATTTCTACTGCACTAGCAACAGAACTTTTGTCGTAATTAGATCCTTGCGAAGATCCTCTCAAAACTAAATGGGTATAAGGATTACCTAAAGAATGCTTCTTACAAATTTTTCCGTGTTCATCAATTCCTATAAATGACTGTTCGTGCCTAGAAGACAAAACTCCCTGAATAGCAGGTTCAATAGAACCATCAGTTGCATTTTTAAATCCAACAGGAAAGGAAAGGCTTGAAACAAATTGCCTATGAGGTTGCGAGGAGGATGTTCTAGCGCCAATGAAACCCCAAGAGATAAGATCACTTAAGTAAGTTACCGCCAAAGGATCGACAAATTCCATAGAGCAGGGAATGTCCATATTATTTAGTTCTAATAAAAGCCTTCGGGTTTGTATCAGTCCTGTTTCAATGTCAAAGGAAGAGTCTAAATATGGATCATATAAATAGCCTTTCCAACCATTTCCTGTTCTAGATTTTTCCGAAAAAACTCTTAATACTAAAAGTATATTTTTGGAGACCTCGTAAGACAATTTTTTAAAAAGGTTAGCATAGTCAAAAAAATCTTCTATTTTATGTAAAGAACATGGTCCTACAAATAAAAGAAGTTTGTTACTTTTTTTTGTGAAAATTTTTTGTATATCTTGTTGGTTTTTTACCATTTTTAAAGAAATACCATGAGAAATAGGCAGTTTCTTCTGCAAATCATAGGGGGAAGGTAAGGTATTTTTTAACATAAAGGCGGTAAATTTTTAATTTATTAGGAAGTGTGTTAAGGTGTTTGCCATGTAATTCTCGAGAATATCATTTACCACGAATCATTGTTATTCGGCAACTATTCAGTAATTTAAGGAGTCAAATTTTGATTATTTTTGAAGAGGTTTCTAAAACATTTGATAACGGATTTCAAGCTGTGAACAAGGTGTCTTTTCAGGTATCTCCAGGTGAAACACTTGTTTTATTAGGCACTAGCGGCTGCGGTAAAACAACAGCAATGAAGATGATCAACCGTCTTATAGAGCCTACGTCAGGACAAATTCTTATTAATGGTAAAAATATTATGGATTTTGACCCTATAGATTTAAGAAGAAGCATAGGCTATGCCGTTCAGCATATTGGCTTATTTAACCATATGACAGTGTCTGAAAATATTGCATTAGTTCCTAAAATGCTTAAGTGGGATCAAGGTAAAATTGAAAGCCGCATTGATGAGCTTTTAACCCTTGTAAGTTTAGATCCAATAGAAGTTAAGGATCGATATCCTTCTGAGTTAAGCGGTGGACAAAGGCAAAGAATAGGGGTTATCCGAGCATTAGCTGCTGATCCTCCTATTATTTTAATGGATGAGCCTTTTGGAGCTTTAGATCCTTTAACAAGGGAAGCTGTGCAAAATGAATTTAATGAACTAAAATCTAGTACAGAATTAGACTCCAATATAGAAAAAACAGTTGTTTTCGTAACGCATGATATGTTTGAGGCTGTTAAAATGGCTGACCAGATTGCTCTTATGGATCAGGGAAGCATCGTGCAAATTGGAACTCCAAGAGACCTTGTAGAAAACCCTGCAAACGAATTTGTGGAACAGTTTATAAGCGGCCACAAATTTCAGCTGTCTTTAATGACAAAGCCTATTAAAGATTATGTTGAGCCTTCAGATATCACACCTGAACAGCCAGTTAAGGTGAAGCTTTCAACTAAACATACTATTATTGAGGCTTTAGATGTTTACAAGAACACTAATAAGTCTAAATTGCCTGTTTATAAAGGGAAAAAATTTATGGGATATCTGCCCATTAAGTCATTATATAATGTCGTCATTGGAGTTTTAGAAGAAATGGGAGAAGGAGAGTAATATGAATATCCATGAATTAATGCCATATGTCCTTAAAAAAACTTGGGAGCATTTAGAGCTCACTTTCATTTCGATTTTTATAGCAATCATTATAGCAATTCCTTTTGGAATTATGCTTGCTAGATGGAAAAGGCCAAAACTTGCTGCATTGGCACTTAGAATTGTAGCTGTTATTCAAACCATACCTGGCCTTGCTTTGATTGCATTAATTATTGTTCTTTTAGCATCATTAAGGTCGTTTGTTGCAGTTCCTACAACAGGCCTTTTTCCTGGTCTCGTGGTACTTGTCATTTATGCGCTGCTTCCTATTGTAAATAATACTTATGATGGAATTAAGCAGATTTTACCTACGCAAATTGAAGTAGCTAGAAGTCTTGGTATGACAAAATCTCAGATCCTTTTTTGGGTCGAAATTCCGATCTCACTTCCTCTACTCATTACGGGAATTAGAATTTCCACTGTAATGACAGTTGGTATGGCTACTTTAGTAAGTTTAGTAGGATCTGGAGGCTTGGGTGATTTGATCATGCAAGGTTTGAGAAGTATGCGGTTGGGACTAATACTTGCAGGGACAATACCTGCTGCTTTACTTGCTATTTCCTTAGACTTCCTTATGGCTTTAGCAGGCCGGTGGATAGCTCCTAATAAGAAGGTATAATATGAATAGGCTAATTAGAAAAATTATCATTTTCTTTTCTGTTTTTTTCCTTATTTTTGCAGCGATGATCGGAGAAAGCATTTATCAGCATCAAAAATCTAAAAATGCCATAGTCGTAGGATGTAGGAATTTCACAGAGCAAAATATTTTAGCAGAGATCATTGCCCAGCTAATTGAAAACCACACTTCGTTAGAAGTAAAGAGGTGCTACAATTTAGAAGGGACGATGGTTGCTTTTCAAGCTATCAACTCTAAAGGGATTGATGTATATCCTGAATATACTGGAACAGGACTGTTAGAGATCTTAAAAGAAGAGAAAATTACGGATAAAGATTTGTGCTATAAAACAGTTAAGGAGCAATTTGAAAAAAAATATCAAATTACTTGGCTCAAACCATTTGGTTTCGATAATAATTTTTGTATTTTACTTTCCTCTCAAGCAGCTAGTGAAATGAAAATCTCCAAACTATCCGAGTTAGTTGAACTTTTTAAAACGAAAGACTTATCCTTTGCTTTGGATGCAGAGTTTATCTCAAGGCCTGAATATCAGATGTTTTTAAAGGATTATCAAGTGAAAAAGTTAGACCCAAAGGTTATAGATTTACCATTAATTTATTTGAATCTTTCTAAAGGTACTATAGATGCATCTTTGGGGTACTCTACTGACCCTAAGATCGTAGAACATAGTTTTGTTGTTTTAGAAGATGACCTTCATACTTTTCCTATTTATGAAGCCGCTCCGATTATCAGACAGGATGTACTGAAAAAACATCCGGAGATAAAAGAAGTTTTGGATAAAGTAGGAAATCAAGTTAATGATGTCGAAATTAGAGAACTAAACATGCAGGCAGATTTAGGGAAAGGTTCACCTAAAAACTTGGTACATAAATTCCTTAAAGATAAAAAATTAATTTAAGTTTTTTATTTAAACTACATATTTCATTAGAAAATTGATTAACTTTGAGACTATTTAAAAGCAAGGTCTTTGGTAATTTCTTTATTTTTTCAATTTTTTTAGCTATCATAACAATAACAAATAGAGTAAACAGATTTTATGGAACAGATTTTATCAAAAATTGAAAATTGGGTGTGGGGAGCTCCTCTTCTTTTATTATTAACGGTTGTAGGTATTTACTTAACGATCGTAACAAGAGGTGTTCAGTTTCGTTATTTATTTTACTCACTAAAACTTGCTTTTACACGCCACGATGATTCAGCTCAAGGGGATATTAGCCACTTTCAAGCTTTGATGACGGCATTAGCTGCAACCATAGGAATAGGTAGCATCACAGGTGTAGCAACAGCAGTTGCTGCAGGTGGAATAGGTGCTTTATTTTGGATCTG
>PFAC01000004.1:4677-29083 GCA_002773835.1 Chlamydiae bacterium CG10_big_fil_rev_8_21_14_0_10_35_9
TATTGATGAAAAAGGGGAAATGTGTGGCGGTCCAATGTACTATTTGGAAAGAGGACTGAAGTCTAAATTTTTAGCAGTGTTCTTTGCTTTTGTAGGCGCTATTACTGCTATTGGTACAGGAAATATGGTCCAGGCAAACTCTGTGTCTACAGCACTATCTGATTTCTTACATATCAACCCTTGGATTTCAGGAATTGTCTTAGCTATTATTACAGGAATAGCTTTATTTGGCGGGATTAAAAGCATTGGCAAGGTCGCCTCTTTTTTAGTTCCTGTAATGGCTGTTTTTTATATTGGTGGAAGTTTAACAGTAGTTCTTATGAAAGTATCACATATTCCAGATGCTTTTGTTAGAATTATTAAAAGTGCTTTTACAGGGCAGGCCGCATTTGGTGGTTTTTTAGGCTCTTCTGTGATGATGGCAATACAGTTTGGAGTCTCAAGGGGAGTATTTTCTTCGGAGGCAGGTCTTGGCTCAGCTCCGATAGCAGCAGCAGCAGCAAAAACAGATGTTCCTGGAAGGCAAGCTTTAGTTTCTATGAGTGGTGTTTTCATTACTTCTTTTATTGTGGTAACACTAACAGGTCTTGCTATTGCTGTGACAGGCTCTTTAGGAAAAGTAGGACCAGACGGACTGCCTTTACAAGGCTCGACTTTAGCTCTGTCCGCTTTCAACTCCGTCTTGCCAGGAGCTGGCGTTATGGTTACCGTCTCTTTAATATTGTTTGCTTACTCTACAATTTTAGGCTGGGCCTACTATGGAGAAAAGTGCATCGAATATCTATTAGGAGTAAAAGCTGTGCCTGTCTATCGGACTATTTATACTTTAACTCTCATAGTTGGAGCTGTATTAAGCATTAAAGTCGTTTGGAGTTTTGCTAATGTGATGAATGGTCTGATGGCTTTTCCTAACTTAATTGGTCTTTTTGGGCTTGCAGCTATTGTCCGCTCTGAAACGAAAGCATTTGATCAGCTAGTCGAAGAAGAAAAATGAAAATAGATTGGGTTACTTTGCTTGAGACGATTGATCGTCTTATGTGGGAAAAATTTCTTATTTTTCTTCTTTTATTTGTAGGGTTTATCTTAACAGTCAGATTAAAGGGGATGCAGTTCCGCTATTTACCCTATGCTTTGAAGCTTGCTTTTTCAAGGCATGATGATAATGCTGAAGGGGATATCAGTCAGTTTCAATCTTTAATGACTGCGCTAGCTGCAACCATTGGAATTGGCAGTATAGCAGGCATGGCAACAGCGGTTATGGCTGGGGGCTATGGAGCTATTTTCTGGATGTGGGTTATGGCCACAATTGGAATGGTGACTAAGTATGCTGAAGCAATTTTAGCTGTGAAATATAGGGAAGTTGACCATCGTGGCGAGATGTGTGGTGGTCCTATGTATTATATTGAAAAAGGTCTTGGCTGGAAATGGCTAGGGGTATTATTTGCTATTTTTGGATCTCTCTCGGCCTTTGCGGGAGGGAATTTAACGCAATCCCATTCCATTGCTGACTCAATGTATACATTAATTGGAGTTCCTCATTATGTTTCCGGCTTAATTTTTGCCATTTTGACAGGGTTTGTTATTCTAGGTGGAATCAAATCTTTGGGAAAAGTAAATGCCATTCTAGTCCCACTTATGGCTTTATTCTATATGATTGGGGGTCTCATTGTTATTACAGCGAACTATGAAATGATACCCGATAGTTTCCGTTTAATATTTAAAAATGCCTTTACAGGACAAGCAGCTATTGGCGGTTTTGCAGGAGCTGGAGTTATGGCGGCTATCCAAATGGGAATTGTTCGAGGGATTTCCTCCAATGAGGCGGGTCTTGGGTCAGCCCCCATTGCAGCAGCAGCAGCAAAAACAGATGTACCTGGAAGACAAGCGCTAATTTCAATGACGGGAGTCTTCTTAGCTAGTTTTATTGTCTGTACAATTACAGTATTAGTTATTTCTCTTACAGGGGTATTAGGGAGTGTGGATGACAATGGGAATGTTCTTAATGGAGCCCCTTTGGTTATGGCCGCCTTTAATACAGTGATTCCTCATGGTCAATGGATTGTAGCTATTGGTCTGATTTGTTTTGGCTTTTCTACTATCTTGGGCTGGTCTTATTATGGAGAAAAGTGCATCGAGTATCTTTTTGGGGAAAAAGCTCTTTTATTTTACCGCTTTATATTTATAGGAGTGGTATTTGTTGGATCCATGCTTACACTAGATGTCGTCTGGTATTTAGTTGATATTATGAATGGTTTGATGGCTTTTCCTAATTTAATAGGTCTTATTTTTCTAACGCCTGTCATCGCATTGGAAAGCAAAGGTTTTTTTGCTTTATTGAAAAAAGAAAAAGAAAAGTCTTAGAGCGAAATATTGAACCTCCCCATGGATAAATCCAGGGGATTCCGGATGAGTAGCAAAACCACTCGCTCGAGGCTCATTCCGAGCCCAAGTCTAAGAGTGATAATCGCAGAATTTTTGTTACGATCATGTAGAGATCCACACGAATATTTTGATTGTACTTCTATGTATTTCCTACCGCTTATAGTGCATTTGTAGGAAGGCATTTTTCTTAACTGATAGTGTCCTGCCTCAGAGACAGATTTTCCAAACCGGATCGATGTTTCCCATTTTCCGTTTATCTTTCTTTTTGGTTTCGGCCTCAAAGCGATATCTTGGATCCTATCTTGCGAAAACGCAATAAACTGACATTCTTGAACTAGTTTTCGAGATAGCTTGTGGTTGTCGTCTTCCCATAAGACGAGAGACAGGTTTCTTATCATTCCCTCTTTGGGCTTGGGCCAAACGTTTCTTAATTTCCTCAAATCGCTTCTTTTTGCTCTTTCTGATCATCTCATTTAAATCATCATCTGTTGTAGTCAGATGGCTCTTAAATCCCGGATCTATCCCGATCGTTCTGTTTTTCTTTGCTTGAATTGCCTTTGGGCATGTGTCAATAAACAGACACAAGTACCATCCGGAAGACCTTATCTAAAGAAAGGGGATTGCGTCGCGTCACCGTTCATTAAAATTACTTAAAGCCGATAGTTTATATCGGCTATGAGAAAGGCTTTTTCAAGGCTATCTATCAATAGCCTTGATTTTATGCAAAGTTATGCTAAATACGAATTATTGCTTGTAACTCTTGTTCCCTTGCTTCATTGGCCTGTTGGTTAGCAATTTGATTAATTCCTCTTATCTGTTCAATTAACAGATCAAGTTCTTCTTCATTACGAGGGGTAATTAAAACATTAAATTCTTGTTCATTAATGGATGCTCGTGCGGCATTAAAGCTTAAAATAAGATCAAAAATATTTTGCACGCCAAAAAAACGATATCCATTATTTAATTGTTGCTCAGTAAGGTTAGGAGTTAAAGATCTAAAGAAAAACTGTAGTTTCTCTTGTGTTATCTGATGAATTTGCTCTCCTTGGTTTAAATGGTTTTGAAAATCTCTAATTTTATTTAAAATTACTCGATTAAAAGTAGCTTTATCTTCTCCCTGTAAAATAAAATATAGACTTTTATAAATTTCTAAATAGTTAGAATCGTAGGTCTCTAAAACTTTTTCAAATATGTCAGATGCTGCTTCTTCAATATTGAATCGTGCTCCACTGTTTATTAAAGTTTGAAAAAATTCTATATTTCCTCTTTCTATTGCATAATTCAAAGCAGTTTTACCATCATCATCAGTAGCAGATGGGTCAATGTTTACCATAGGAGAATTGAGAATGGCAAAAAACACTTCCCTACTATTACATGTAATTGCTCTCACCAGTAAATTTTGACCTTGATCTATCACTTGTGGATCTAATCCATGTGCTATTAGCCTTTCTAAAGCTCTTTGAGCTTGTAAAGAGTTTCCTAAGTCTCGATCCCAAGCAAAACAGAGGTCAAAGGCTAGTTCTTTTGCTTGATCTAGATTAAGTGGGGTTAGATCAATGTTTGCTTGTTTTAAAAGCCAGCATGCTTCATAGGGCCTATCATCCAAAATTTTAGTAATTAATGGTTCTTGTTCAATATCTAACATATTCACATCAGCTCCTCGAGCAATTAACCGGTCCGCTATAAGAATTCTACGATTGAGGTCTCCATCATCTTCCGAAAGGACCCAGATCAAGGACTGACTTGCCTCTCTTGGATTTAGAGTAGGAATAACATTTTCTGAATGATTTATTAAAAAATACAGTGCTATTTCAATGCCTTCATAATCAGCTATATCACCCTCTTCAAGCTCTTCAGCTGGGGTTAACTGATATTCAATTATTGCAGTTAAAGGAGTTTGATTATTAGCGTTAACGCTGTTAATTTGTGCTCCAGCATTTAGTAACAAACGTATTATTTGAATAGTTGTTTCCGAATCGCCAGTTCTAAAAGAAGCTTTATGTAATATTGTATTTCTTTGCATGTCGCAATTTTGTACAGCTGTAAAAAGTGCTTCCCGATTTTCTTCTCTTAGTAAGAATTGTACATCATTTAAGGATCCATGTTGCACAGCCCAACCAAGAAGAGTTGCCTGCTCTTGGATAGAAATATGTGGAAAAACTGACTCTGGATTATTTCTTAAAAGATTAATAGCTTCTCTAAAATTATCCTCTAAAAGAGCTCTTTGAAAAAGACGCTCTATTGGGTTTTCATAATAAACTGAATTACCTTCAGAAGGTCTTATTTTAGCCATAAATTACCTCAATTGTTAAAAAAAAGGGATACAAGATATCACTGAGCAAAAATTTTAGTCATTATAAAATTCAAAAAATAACAGTGAAATAGAAGAGAGCTTTAGAATTAAAGGCCCCCTTTTTTTATAAAAGAGAGGGCCAAGCTAGCTTTAAGATAACATTCTTTCTATAGAATGGATTTTATCTTTTTTATCGTTACTGGGATTAGGGTTTACTTGATAAAACAAGCTTATTTGCTGATTCATTGCATGAATGAAAAGTTCTTTCTTTTCATTTTGTAGATTTTTTAAAAGTGCCATCAGGATATCGCGAAAAGATTCTTGAGGTTCATTTTCAGTTAGTTTTCGTAATAAAAAACTGCATAGATTTGTTGGATTAAAATCGGAGTTTTTTTCTATTAATAGCAAAATTAACTCACAATCCTCTGTATCCATTGCGCAGTTTAAAGCAGAGTTTTCATTAAAATCCTTAAGTGTTAGGTCTATATTTTCTTGATGAATAAAAAGCACAATTACAGAGCGTATACTTTCTTGAAGATACATGGATCTATTAAGCATTTCTTGTTTTACATGTAGAATCCTTCTTAGCTCTTGCTGTTTTACTAAAGGTATATTTATTTCTCGCGCTAATGCTTGTTCTAGTTCACTAATGGTGGCTCTTGCATCTTCTATTTCAGACTGAAGACCTAGATATTCTGTTATTGTTAACATTAGAAGAGTGTTTCCGTAAAAGTTTTGTGCATTTATATCTGCTCCTTTACTTAGCATTTCAGTAATAATATCTAGTAGATTTTCTTGTGTAGGTACTTCGCTCCAATATAAAACAGACCAAAATAACAATAGATTTTTCTGTTCTTGTGAAAAGCCATCAAAGACACTTCTGTCATTAAGATATAGATATAATGTAGCTGGTGCTATTTGTTCTGATAAATTGTCCAATTCCTCTTGTATGGTAGGAATGTCTTCGAGGCTCTCATATCCTTGCATCGCTTCATGGAAATATTGTGCATAGTTGTCTAGCAACCACTCTAAAGGTGTATGATTACCTGCATCTTTTTGATTAACATTTGCACCTTTTTCCAATAGTTTTGCAGCTACGTCTAAGCTATTATTTTCTATTGCTAAATGAAGAGCTGAATCACCATTTGTATCGGTTGCGTTCAAGTCAAATGGAAAAGTGTCAAGAAGCCAAATCGCTAAGGTGTTACTTGCAGTAATCGCAGTCATTAACGCTGTTTGCCCATCTCGTTCATCAATGGCTTGAATATCGGCACCTTGATCAATCAATCTTTGAGTTAGTTCAAAATTTCCATCGGCTAAAGCAATATGTAAAAAAATATTTTTCTCTTCTTGAGAAAGTTGCTGAACTTGACCTTCATCTAGCTTTTTAAAAAACTGCAAAGCTTCATTGTATTGATGTTGGCGTAAAGCAATTTTCAAGGAATCAATATTAAAGCTTTCGTTAGATGAAAAATAGATCTCATAAGGAAGTGGATTTATACTCATACTCATAAAAAATACCTGTTTTTTTAAAAAAGACAGGACAGTTTATCCCTCACTCAGGATTAACTGCAATTTTTTATCAAACTGCGCCGAAAAACCTCTTCCTTCAGGGAGAGGAGGATGTCAAGATTGAATAGCTTTATTTAAATATTCCCTTAAAGCAGCTATTTTAGCATTTTCTTGAAAAGCTTTTTGGTTTTGCACCAAATCGTTCATAGTGCTCAAAAAAAGCTTCTTATTTTCTTTTGGAAGATTTTCTAAAAGAAGTAAAAAAATATTCATATAAACTTCACTTTCTTCCTTTTCCATAATCAGACTAAATAGATCATTAAGACCAAAAAAAGCAGCTTTTTGAATGAGCTCTGATAGTTGATACTGATTTGGCGTATCAGAACTGACACCACTTTCCAGTAGGTTTTTTATTAATTCAAGTTGCTTGTTGCAATCTAATAAGGGAGCTCCGAAAGAAATTGTCCAGTAAATAAACATCTCTTTTTGTTCTTCGGAAAAAAGCTTTAATGGAAGATTCGGGTTATTTAAATAGGCAATAACTAGAGGAGCTATTTTTTCTTCTTTTCCCAAAAAATTTTGCTGAGTGCTGTCTATTAGCTTTTTTACTAGTTCGGTTTGCTTTTCAAAATCAATGTTGTTTAAATTAAATGACAATGACCAAGCCAAAAAAATTAGTTTTTGCTTTTCAGAAAAGTGATCTAATAAAATACCTGACTGACTTAAAAGCTTTAAAACTATAGGAGCAACTTTATTTGCTTCCTCATTAAGTTCTCTTCTAGCTTCTTCTGCCGGCATTTGTATGAATACTTCAGATTCTTTTTGTTGAAAACTATCAATTGTCTGCATTAAACAGGTTTGATAATCCCAATCTAATCTTAGTATCAATAACTGATCTATTACTGGAGTCAGCTGATGTTGACAAGCTAGTTGAAGGAGGGAGTTTCCATCTTTGTCGGTTATTTTAGTATCTAGTGCTGAAAGGTTTTTTAGCAGCTCTAAAGCTACTTCTGTACGACCCTGCTTTATAGCATCTATAAGCTCAATTTTATAATTATGCTGGGGAACTGATGGTAAAATATTTGTGTTAAATCTTATGCTCATGATAAATTAAATTAATTTGTTATTACAAGTAAAAATTATATTATATATTAATAATTAATTTCAATTAATTAAATAAAATTAATCATAAAACTTCAATAAAAAATATTAATCGCTGATTCTAAAACACTTAGAAAGATTTAAGCTTTTGTAGTATTTCAGCTAGTTTCTGTTCATTGTCAGCTAGAGTCTCCTTCATTTTAAGAATGACTTCTTGGGGAGCTTTTTGCAGGAAATCTGGATTATCCAGCCTGCTTTTAGTAGCCGCACATGCTTTATGTAGCTTCTCTTCTTCTTTTATAAGGCGGGATTTCTCTTTTTCTTTTAAATGATTGGGTAGGGGTACAAAAATCTTCAATGATTTAACTACAGAGGTAGAGCCAAAAACCTTAGCAGGCTCAGATTCTGTGAAAGTAATTTCGTTTACTTTAATTAATGATTCTATAAATCCGCTATTTTCTTTTGCTAATTGAAACTCAGGGTTTGTTGTAGTTCCTTGAATAATAACATCAATCTTTTCAGAGGGAGGCATCTGCATTTCGGCTCTGATATTTCTAATAGCATATACAAGATCTTGCATGAATAGGAAATCTTTCTCGATAGTATCATTAACGGATGGGGGGTCTATAACGTTAGGATAAGAAGCTTTCATACACGCATCACAAGCAAGCGCATCAAGGGTATCTTTAGTATAAAGGTCTACAGCAGACTCTACTTCATTTGATGTAAACATTTCTTTTAAAATAGAAAATATCTCTTCTGTAATAAAAGGCGCCATTGGATGCAATAGGCGGACCAAACTGGATAATAAAATAACAAGAACTTTTTGCTTGTTATGCTTATGGGCAACAGTAAGTTGTTTTCCAAAAATAGTAGGTTTAATAAGCTCCAAGTAATAAGCACAAAATTCCTTCCAGAAAAATTCATAGGCGAGATTTGCCGCTTTATCTAATTGATAAGAATCAAGATATTTTCTTACCAATGAGATATTTTTATTTAGAAGGGATAATATCCATTTGTCTTCTAATGTAAAAAGATCAGGATCCAGTCCTTTTGAAAACTCTTCTTTAGACAAATCAGTGATATTCATGAATATAAATCGAGCGCCGTTCCAAATTTTATTGGCAAAGTTTTTAAACTCCTCGAACTTTCTTCTGTCCAAATCAATCTGCCTTGCATGGGTAACGCTGGATGTCAAAGCCATTCTCATTGCATCTGCTCCATACTCATTAATGATTTCAACCGGATCAATTACATTTCCTTTAGACTTAGACATTTTTTCCCATTTAGAAAAAACATCTTTGGGTATTTTTTCTCCAAGGTCGTATTTCTTTTTTTCTTCAGAAGAAAGGTACTGCAAGTGGTGATCATGTTCTTTCCAATAAGATTTTCCATAAATAAGCCCATGTAGGAATGTCTCTCTAAAAGGGACTTCATTTAAAGCATATTCACTCATCAAAATCATACGAGCAACCCAAAAGAATAGAATATCATGAGCTGTAACAAGTACGCTTGTTGGAAAAAATTTATTAAACTCAGGGGTTTTTTGTGGCCATCCCAAAACACTAAAGGGCCAGGTACCTGAAGAAAACCATGTATCTAAAACATCTTCATCTTGATACCAGCTTTCAGGGTCATTTAAAACCTCCTTAGGTATGTCTTTGCCATCATGACAAATAATCTGCGTAGGATCTTTTTTATTATACCAAACAGGGATTCTATGTCCCCACCAGAGCTGTCTTGAAATACACCAGTCTCTTAAATTTTCTATCCAATGAAAATAGGTATTCTGCCAGCTTTCAGGAATAAGTTTGACTTTGCCTGTTTTAACAACTTCTATCAATTTATCTTTAAATTGAGTTGTTTTAACAAACCACTGTTTGGAAAGATATGGTTCAATAATTGCTTTAGACCGGTAAGAAACTCCAACTCTTAATGGGTAAGGTTCAATTTTTTCAATTAAATCCAATTTTTTCATTTCCTCTACAACAGCTTTTCTTGCTTTTTGCATAGAAAGCTTTTGAAACTGTTTAGGCATATCTTCATTTATATGGCCATCAGGAGTCATAATGTTGATAAATGGTAGATTATGTCTGTTACCTATTTCAAAATCATTGGGATCGTGAGCCGGTGTTATTTTAACAGCGCCTGATCCAAAATCTGGATCAACATAATGATCGGCAATAATAGGGATTAGTCGATTAGAAAGAGGTAATTGGATGTTTTTCCCAATCAAAGAAGCAAATCTTGGATCATTGGGATGAACTGCAACGGCTGTGTCTCCCAGCATTGTTTCAGGTCTTGTTGTAGCAATCACTAACTGTTGCTGTGTATTTTCAATAGGGTAGCGGAAATACCAAATAGAAGATTCTTTTTCCTCATATTCTACTTCATCATCAGCTAAAGCAGTTTGTGTAACAGGATCCCAATTAACAAGATAATCTCCACGGTAGATGATACCGTCATCATACATCCTCTTAAAGATTTTTCTTACACAATCATTGCTCTGCTCGTCCATTGTGAATCTAAGTCTTGACCAGTCACAAGAAGCTCCAAGCATTTTTATCTGGCTGATAATCCTATTTTGATGGGTCTCTTTCCAGTTCCAGATATGCTGTAAAAACTCCTCTCTGTCGAAGTCTTTTCTTCTCTTCCCAGTTTTTGCAAAAAGATGTCTTTCAACAACTGTTTGTGTTGCTATGCCAGCATGATCAGTCCCTGGTACCCATAACGCTTCAAATCCATCCATTCTTTTATAACGAATAAGTATGTCTTGAATCGTGTTAACAAGGGCATGCCCCATGTGCAAAACTCCAGTAACATTCGGGGGAGGCATCACAATGCAATAGGGGTTCTTGGAAGAATTTGGGTCTGCTTTAAAGAGTTCTTTTTCTTCCCAATATTGGTACCATTTTTTTTCAATTTCTTTAGGCTCGAAAGACTTAGATAGATTTTCCATTAAATTATGTGTATATTTAGAAATATTTTAACAAGGGTCAATAATAGTTTTATCGTAAATATTATTAAAGCTAACAGTATTTTTTAAAAGGTTTTATAAAGAAATAGAGCGCTGCATAAAATGCCGTCTACATCCTCATTTTCATTTATTCTTTGAAGTACTTCTTTTTCCTCTAAGGCAACTGTTTGAATAGACTCAAAGGGATCCATTTTTGGAGAAGCCACTTTTTTAGCTCCGGTAGCTAAGACGTAATAAATTTTTTGTTCACAGACCGAAGGGAAAGGAAAAGAAGAGCCTAAAATCTTCCATTGGTCACATGTATAGCCTGTTTCTTCTAAAAGCTCTCTTTTTGCAGCTGTAATGGGATCCTCATTTTTTTCTATTCGACCTCCAGGACAACCTAAAATAACTTTTTGTAAGGGGTGACGGTATTCTTTATTTAAAATATATTTATTTTCAGTGTCTAAGGCAACAATGGCTACTGCATCAGTTTTTGTCATTACTACATGATATAACACACTTTCATGACCCTTTTTCTCTAGTCGGTCTACACGAAATGATAAAAAGCCTTCATGTATCATATCTGAAGAGGTCAAGCTAAAAGGGATATCTGGGTTGTCGTTATTCATTTGATGATTTTATGTGGTTATACAAATTAAGCTGTCTTGAAAGTTGTTTTTTCTCCCAAGGAAAAAGATTGTCTTTTGACTTTTTTATAAGGAAATTATTTAAAAGGTAAGGGGTTTGCCTATGAGAAGTCTCTTCTAAGTGCAGTTTTTTTTCTAATTCTTCACCTTTGCCAGAAGCTTGTAAGTAACATAAATGCAAAAAAGGGAGTAGATTATTTGTTACTTGTCTAGTAGTTTGCTTGTATTCAAGTAAATCAGTCCAAAACCAAATGTGATCTAAAGAAAAGCGTCCTTCTAGCTGAGACTGAGCAGAGCGTAGTACTTCGAAGTTTCTTTCGTCTATAGCTTTTTCTAATAAGTAAATAACGAAAGGCAAATAAATTGCATCCAAATCAAAGTCTATTAATTTTTGATATTTTTCCAAGATGCTATGCTTTTTATCTACTAGCGTAGAAAAAAGATTAGTTTTTATTGGGCTGAGGTATTTTTTTATAGAAGGAAGGCATTTCTTAATATCGTGTTCAAACCCTAGCTCTAAGAGAGAAAAAAGAATATTCGTTAAGGGTTGTTCATCAGTATATTTTTCTAAAAGATCGAGTAATGTTTCTTTTTTACCAATCCAAAATGCCAATTGGATAGAAAGGTTGCTTTGTATATCGCTGTTTTTTTCAAAAAAATAAAGAGGCTCTAGGTTTTTTTCTAAACTTGAAAGAAAGGACTTTGTTTCAGAGTCTTCTAGTCGGTTAGGGAAGAAACGAATAGCTAGAAGCACATGGCGATAAGAAGCCTCCTTACTTGTCACAGAGCTTTCATGAATGCGATATAAAATATGGTCTTGTATTCTATTAAGAATAGGGTGTTTAGGATACTTTCTTAAAGCCAGTTCTAAACACTTTGACTCTTCTTCAGGTTCATTAGATGCTACATAAACTAATGATTTACCAAGATACTCTAAAGGAGCTCCTGGTGTTATCCGAAGTTTTTCAAACTCATCTAATGCCTGATTATAAAAGCTTTCTTTGTCTTTTTCCTCAGCAAGTTTTGATTTTTCCAAAAGGGTAAGACCTACTCTAAAAAGAGCTTCTCTACCTTCAGCTCTTCCTGGGAAAGAATTTCCAATGCGCCGATACTCATTGATAGCTGTATCAAATTGTTTGTGAATTAAAAAGGCATCAGGTACTGCAAGGCAGTTGACATGAACTGTATGACTCCCTGAATAAACTCTAAGGTCGTCTAATTCAAATTCTGCATCTTTATGGAGAATGCCAATGTGGGTTCCTGCCAATGGTAGATAACTGAAGTAATTAATAATCAGTTTGTCATTTCTATAAAACCTTACTTGGTGATCTGTTTTTTCAATTCGTAGGAATAACTTTTGATTTAATTTTTGATCTATAAAAGCACTTGTTTCAAGAACAAGAACATTGTTTCTATAAAGTCTACAGTTGGTAGGGCTTATCCATAAATGGTATCCTTCTTCCAAACTAGATCTTTTATCTACTTCAGGAATGGAAAATAAAAAACCTATACCTGTTTGCTTATTATGAAAAGTGATTTCAGTTTCCAAGCGGATATTTCCAAAGTAGCTATATTTGGAAACCATGAAACTAACCCATTCCAAGAAGTCTAGACTTTGTGTGATAGCTAAGTGTTTTGTTAGAAAGATATTTTCTTGAAATTCCCAGTCTTTTTTATTCTTAATCGAGAGATGGGTCATGAAAGTCCATTTCGGTTTTCCTTCAATAACTTTTTTCAAATCATGAATAAGCTCCTGAACAGATTGATATCTATCAGAACTGTCATAAGCCAAACACTTTTTGGTGATCTCACATAAGGCGTGAGGTATTTCTCGATAGGGGGCAAGCTCAATAGGGTCAATAACAACTTCTTTACCTACAATCTTTCGAAAATGGGCCAGAGAAGTTCTTTGGAAAGGGGGCTTTAAGGTAAGTATCTGATATAAAATGGCTCCAAGTGAGTAAATATCTGTCAATTCAGTGGATGCATTTTTTAAGATCCTTTCCGGAGCTAAATATGTCAGCGTGCCAGCTACTTTCTCTAAGTTTGGTTTATGTTTTTGGCAAATATCAATTTTTTCGGCAATGCCCCAATCTAAAATTCTTACTTCTCCGTATTTACCTATGATAAAGTTTTCCGGCTTCAAATCTCTGTGAAGAAAGCCATTTTCATGCGTGAATGCAATAGCCTCGCAAATATTTAAGAAAAAACGACAAAGCTCTGAAATCGATCCTTCAGCAGTTGTAAAAAAATCCCCAGAATCTTCGCTTTCTTTTGCTTCCTGTAAGATTTTTTTTAAAGTTTTACCATCGACATACGCCATAGTATAGTACGTAACAGAGTCTTCTTCATGGATTGAGTAAATAGGAATAATAGAAGGGTGTGGGAGTTGGCTGGCAATTTTAGCTTCTTTTAAAAATCTTTCTTTTATCCCTCTAAGGTGTTCCATGTCTGGTCTGATTCTTTTAAGGGCAACCTGACGGTCACATAAAGGATCATAACATAAGAGAACTTCTCCCATGCCACCACGACCTAAACTTTTAAGTACTTTGTATTTTCCAATTTGAGCTGGAAAATGAGGAATAATTTTCTTTTTCAATGCCATTTTAAATCACCTGAAGCTGATCTTAGCAAGGATGCGAGTTTCTTAGAATTATTTTTCTGATAATAAAATCTAAAAATTTCTTAACAAGAAAGGGATTAAAAAATATAATTGTCAGACTCTTAAGTCGGGATGAAAGAGTGGCAATATTAATACATACAATTAAAAAGAAAGTATCTAAGGAAGGTAAAGTATCTTTTTCTTATAAGGTAACTCCAGAAAAAGTTATGTTATCGAAAAACGGCATAGTTACCATAAGCCTTGGAACAATTGATTTAAATCAACACAGCGATATTTATATTGCTGACAGAGATCAGCAAACACAAAGTTTGTTGAAAAATTATTTGAGTCAATTAGAGTATTCTAATTTTCATTTCCTGAGTAATCCAAGAAAGCTGGTCTCTTTAGCAAAAAAGAAAAACAACTTTTTTTGCTTATGCGATTATAGGGTTTTAAAGTTATTTGAATGGAATTTTTTACAGGATGTCAAGCAAGTTGACGATATTTCTATTCCAGTTGTTGCTTTATTACCTTTTAACTATCAAAATACTTTTGAAATCTATAACTATAATAATATAGTAGGCACTTTAAAAAAACCCATCCAGTTAAGTTCTTTAAGAAAAATATTGTTTAAGCACATGGGACCTCCTTTAAAAAAAATCGCCCAATAAATTTCTGAAATTTGTATTATCTTCTTTATGGATAAGAAAAAAATTGTTCTTACAGGAGACAGGCCAACTGGACCTCTTCACTTAGGTCACTATGTTGGCTCTTTGATCAACCGTGTTCATCTGCAAGATACGGCACAGCAGTTTATTATGATTGCTGATGCACAAGCGTTAACTGACAATGCCGACAATCCAGAAAAAATAAAGCAAAACATTATAGAAGTTGCACTAGATTATCTTTCAGTTGGGATAGACCCAAATAAATCTGTGATTTTCATTCAATCTATGGTTCCTCAGCTTTTTGAGCTGACAATGTACTATTTAAACCTGGTTTCTTGGAATAGACTTAAGCACAACCCGACAGTTAAAGCGGAAATTACTCAAAGGGGATTTGGAGAAACTGTGCCTGCGGGGTTTATGATCTATCCTATTTCTCAAGCAGCTGATATCACTGCCTTCAAGGCAGATATAGTTCCTGTTGGGGAAGATCAGCTTCCTATGTTAGAGCAAACATCTGAGATTGTAAGAAAGTTTAACAGAACTTATCAATGTGATGTTTTAGTAGAACCTAAAGTAATGGCATCTAAGTTAATGAGACTGCCGGGGACTGACGGAAAAGCAAAGATGAGTAAAAGCTTAAATAATGCAATTTTTCTTTCTGAACCTTTTGAGTCTTTATCCAAAAAAGTAAAGAGAATGTATACAGATCCCAACCACTTAAAAGTAGAGGATCCTGGAAAAGTAGAAGGAAATCCTGTTTTTACTTATTTGGATGCTTTTGCTACTGATAAAGAAAAGCTAGAAGAGATGAAGGCTCATTATCAAAGAGGGGGGCTTGGAGATTCAGTAGTAAAGAAATATCTTTTAGAAGTTTTAGAAGATTTTATTGCTCCAATACGGACAGAAAGAGCTAGATATGCTCAAGATAAAGAATATGTTTATAGAATTTTAAAAGAACATAGCGAAAAAGCTGCAGCTATTGCTCAGCAGACTTTAGATGAAGTAAAAAGAGCTATGGGAATTGATTACTTTTTAGAAAAAGTAAATATTTAATCTTTGTCTTTGTCTTTGTCTCTTATTTCTTCATTTAAATCTTCTTCTTTTTCACTTTCTGTAGGAGCTGTCATTAAGAACTCTCTAAATAGAATATAGAGGCCTCCTACTGTGAAAAGCGTAGGTAGAAGATATTTCCAGGGGATGTTAAACTGCACTGTTATAAATACTCCCAAAAATATAAACAGGCTAATGAACATATCATATTTTCTACCTGTTAAATATTGTTTAAAAGCCAAAGGAAGGCCTATTACCAGCATAATTCCTGGCCACCAATATTCAGTGTAAGTGATAATGCCTATTCCAATAAGGAATAAGGCAAAGGAAATAACAGATGCTGTTCTTCTAGAAGCTTTCATTCGGGCCATTTTTTCATCTCCTGTTCATACTTACTTATCTGGGTTTTTGAGGTTTTTTCGCAAGAAAAGTTACCTGTCTTGTAATCTTTTTTTCAAATGGCTTGCTGTGACAGAGCGTTTATTTTTGGCAATTTCTTCCGGAGTGCCTATAGCCACGACTTCTCCTCCTTTTTCTCCAGCTTGTGGTCCCATATCAATGATATAGTCACAGTTGGCAATCAAATCTAGATTGTGTTCAATAATAAGTAATGTATTTTTCTTATCAGCAAGTTTATGAAAGATTTTCAGTAGCTTTTCCAAATCATCAAAATGTAGTCCTGTTGAAGGTTCATCAATTAAATACAAAGTGCTGCCGGTAGATCTTTTAGACAGCTCTTTTGACAGCCTAAGTCTCTGTGCTTCTCCACCAGACAGGGAAACCAAATCTTGGCCTAAAGTTAGGTAATCTAAGCCCACATCTGTTAATAGATCGAGTTTTTTTACAATTTGAGGAATAGACTCAAAAAAAGTACGAGCCTCTTTTACTGTTAATTGTAGAATTTGACCGAGATGCTTCCCCTTGTAAGATACTTCTAAACTTATGGGGTTAAGTCGATAACCTTTACATGCTTCACACTGCACTTTTACTGAGGGCATAAACTGTAAATTAACAATTCTATAACCTAATCCCCAACATGTTCGACACATCCCTTTTTTATGATTATAGCTAAAATGTTTAGGAAGCAGTCCTTTTGCTTTAGCTTGAGGCATACTGGCATAATGGGAGCGAACAGGGGAGGACAAATCTGAATAAGTTAAAATATCAGCTCGGATAGTTGAACCAATTGGGTTTTGGTCGATAACAATAAGCTTATCGATCTTTTTTACATTTTTTATTGTAGCTCCCTTAACTTCAACTTGCTTTTTCCTTCGATCTTTTAGCGCGAGATCAAAGCCTGGTTTTAAAATATGGTGCATTAAAGAAGATTTGCCAGACCCTGAAACACCGGTAACTGCTGTCATTACTTGAAGAGGGATGGAAACATTGACATTTTTTAAATTGTGGACATGGGCATTTTCCACCTGGATTGTTTCAGTAAAAGTTCTTCTTTTTTGAGGGAGGCCGATCTTTTTTTGCCCGCTTAAGTATTGCCCGGTCAGTGAGCCTTCAGTCATTATTTGATCAATTGTGCCTGATGCAACAATCTTTCCACCTTGCGCTCCGGCATGAGGACCAAAGTCATAAATATAATCACACTTTTTTATAATATCGGGGTCATGCTCTACAATTAACAAGGTGTTGTTTAAATCTTTTAACTTGGAAAGAGAGTTGAAGAGCTGGTCGCTGTTATGTGGATGAAGCCCAATAGTTGGTTCATCCAACACATAAATACAGTTTGTTAAGGAAGAGCCAAGTTGTTTGGCAAGCCGTATTCTTTGCATTTCACCACCGCTTAGAGTAGGTGCTGATCGATTCAAAGCTAAGTAGTCAAGGCCAATTTCTTGAAGAAACTGTAGTTTTTTTATAATCAGTGAAACAGTTTCCTGTAAGAAAGGCTCTACTACTTCCAAATTTTGGAAGAAGTATAAGGTTTTCTCAATACTGTAAGAGACAAGTTCAGGAAGAGAAACTCCTTTTATTTTCACATTACTAGATAAGGGGTTTAATCTTTTTCCATTACAGCTTGGGCAAGTCCTTTCAAACATATGAGGAACAAGAGCCTCTTTGATATGCTGAAGTGCTATTTTAGCAGCTTTGGCAAGCGTTGCTTGGAACCCTTTAAAGGAAACAAAAAAGCCTTCTTTTGTCTGAAATGATGCGTTTTTCCCATCAGATAAAACAACTGCCAAGTCCTCTTTT
Source organism: Chlamydiae bacterium CG10_big_fil_rev_8_21_14_0_10_35_9 (assembly GCA_002773835.1). Taxonomy (GTDB): domain Bacteria; phylum Chlamydiota; class Chlamydiia; order Chlamydiales; family SM23-39; genus 21-14-0-10-35-9. The sequence goes on from PFAC01000004.1 coordinate 22,094, forward strand.
GATAATTTCTTTAATGGAAGGTACGGATCAATATTGATTGATTCAAAGTAATCCAGCATTAAATCTATAGATTTCTTAGATCCAAGTTCTTTGAAAAGGACTCTCGCAAAATCGATAATCGATAAATTCATTATTTTTGAATAATTTTGCAAGTTCATCCCATAAACACTTCCAATGCCTTGGCATTCAAGGCACATTCCTTGACTAGCGTTGAAAGAGAAGCTTTGAGGCGTTATTTTAGGGTAAGATTTTCCTGTTTTTTCTACAGCAAAAGCCAAGTTATAATAGTAATCTTTATCCTTGGTTGCTATGACGACTATGGAGTCAGTTATTTGCAGTGCTTTGGAAATAGCTTCAAATAGCCTTTTTTCAGAGCTTTTTTGAACCATTAACCGATCAATAACAAGGTAGATTTCATTTTTCTTATGCTTGTCATAAGGGATGTCTTCATCTAATTCATGGTAATTGCCATTTAATCGTATGCGTAAAAAACCTTGCCGGTTGAGCTTTTGTAAAAATTCTTCAAAGGGCTCACTGACAGGGGCTTTTAAAGGAGCTAAAACGTGGATTTTTTCCTTTTCAGGGAGTTCACTCACTTTTTTTACGACATATTCTTTGCTGATAGTCTTGATTTCTTCTCCGGTATCAGGGCAGTACGCCGTTCCAAAATGGGCATATAGGATTCTCAAGTGATCGTAGATTTCAGTAAGTGTGCCAACCGTACTTCTGGGGTTCACTGCTCCTTTTTTTTGCTCAATGGCGATAGTAGGGGAAAGTCCTTCTATTTTTTCCACTTTAGGCTTAGGCATTTGCTTAACTATTTGGCGAGCAAAAGGAGGGAGCGACTCAATATAGCGTCTTTGTCCTTCTGCAAAAATAGTGTCAAAAGCAAGAGAGGTTTTACCGGAGCCTGAGGGGCCCGTAAAAATAGAAATAGCATTTCTTGGTATGGTTACATCAACATTTTTTAAATTGTTTTGATGGGCATTTTCAATAACTATATTCTTTTGAAAGCCTTCTTGCGTTGGATTAGACTTTTTGGATAGGACTGGTTTTTCATGAAGTACTTTTTTCAGTTCTTTTCCTGTAGGAGTAGGCAGTGTAGCAATTTTTTCAGGGGTATTTGCTCCGATGATTGTTCCCCCTGCATCACCAGCTTCTGGGCCTAAGTCAATAATCCAGTCAGCAGATTTTATAAGATCCATATTGTGCTCAACAACCAGAACGGTATTGTTTAAAGAAACAAGCTCTTGCAGCACATCAATTAATCTTTCAATATCTTGAAAATGCAAACCTGTTGTAGGTTCATCCAAGATATATAGTGTTTTTCCTGTCTGAGGACGTACAAGTTCTTTGGCGAGTTTAATTCTCTGCGCCTCTCCTCCAGATAATGTTGTGGAAGGCTGACCTAGTTGAAGGTAGTTTAAGCCGACTTTGGAAAGCAGTTTGAGTTTTTTGAAAATTGTGGGGATATTAACAAAGACTTCCAGCCCTTTTTCGACGTCCATTTGCAGTACATCGAAAATATTCATCCCATTAAAAGTTATTGATAGGATATCTGAGTCAAACCTTTTTCCCTTACACTGGCGACAGTCAACCCATACATCCTCCATAAAGTCCATATCAATTTTTACTGTTCCAAGTCCATGACAATAACTGCAGGAACCTTCTTTTACATTAAAACTGAAGTGGCCTGGGGTATACCCTCTGATTTTACTTTCAGGAAGCCCTGAAAATAAAAGACGTATATCATCAAAAAGTTTGGTGTAAGTACCTGGGTTGGATCTAGGAGTTCTTCCAATAGGAGACTGATCGACGAAAATTACTTTATCGAGATGTTTGGCCCCTTCAATTGCCTGCACTTTGCCAATTTTAAGATTAGCTTTATTTAGTGTATTGGCTAAATAAGGGTATAAGGTATCTGAGATAAGAGAAGATTTTCCTGAACCAGACACACCTGTTACACATATTAATCCATGTAGGGGAATGTCTACATTTACATTTTGTAAGTTATGGTGACTTGCCTTTTTTACCGTAATTTTCTCTTTAGGAAGCTTCCTTCGCTTAGGAATTTTAATGCTTTTTTGGCCTGATAAATACTCTCCTGTAACTGATTTTTTAGAAGCAATAATCTCTTCTATGGTGCCAACCGCTAAAATTTCACCACCATATTTTCCAGCTTTAGGCCCTACATCTACAATTAAATCTGCTTTTTCAATCGTCTCTTTATCGTGCTCAACGACAATGAGGGTATTCCCAGCGTCTTTTAAATTTCCGAGTGTATTGATCAGTTTGTGATGATCTCTTGGGTGAAGGCCAATAGAGGGCTCATCTAAAATATAGATGGAGCCGACAAGACCTGCACCTATGTGGGATGCTAAGCGAATCCTTTGCGACTCTCCACCACTTAAAGTAGGGGCTGATCTGTCTAAAGTTAAATAATGAACGCCTACATCTGTTAAATACTTTAGTCTTACTTTGATTTCTTTAATGAGCTCTTCTCCAATTAAAAGGTCATCAGGATCAAGATGCAAGTTCTCAAAGAAATCTCGCATGTGAAGTAGAGTAAGATGGGTTAATTCTTGTATAGTCTTTCCATTAAATCGAGTAGCTGCAGGGTAAGGTCTGATGCGGGCTCCATGACATTTTGGACATATGGCCTCACTCATTAAATCTTCCATTTTTTTCTTATAGCTGTCACTTTTCGCTTCAAGATATCTAAGGTGCGCTTCATGCAATACCCCTTGCCATTTAACGTATTCTGTCCATTTAATCTTTCTGACAGGATGGACAAATTTCATAGATGTCCATTTTTCTTCAGTACCATATAAAAAAACGTGCTTAGCTTTTTCAGGTAGTTTTTTCCATGGTGTATGAACATCAAATTTGTAAATCTTCGCTAAGTTTTGGTAGATATTGCCGTAGCGGACTGTCTGGAATGAGCTGGCAATTTTACAGCAGTCTTCTGCAATGCTTTTGTCAAAATCAATGATTTTTTCTAGGACAAACTCTTGGGTAATGCCCAGACCGTCACAAGTCTCACACATTCCCGAAGGGTGGTTAAATGAAAAATCTGTTGGATCTAAAGGACCATAACTTAAACCAGACTTAGGAGAGTAAGCGTGTTGGGAAAAGTTTTTTTCTTGGTTTGCATCTACATCTAATACTGAAAAAAAACCTTTTCCTATGTCCAGGGCTAAATTGACCGATTCAATTACTCTACTTTTGTTGTCAGGAGATATTTTAATCCTGTCGACCACAATATCGACATTATGAGCTATATTGGGATTTAACGACTCTTGTTCTTGAAGATCGATAATATCTCCATCTACTCTGACCTTGGTAAATCCTTTTCTTAAAAGCTCGATAAAATCTTCTTTAAACTCTGCCTTTTTTGATTTGGCATAAGGGCTTAAAAAAATAAGTTTAGCATTTTCAGGAAATTGTAAAATCTGATGGATGATTTTTTCCCTGCTTTGCATGGCTACCGGCTCATGGCTAACAGGACAGTGGGGAACACCAATTCTAGCAAATAAAACTCTTAAATGATCGTAGATTCCTGTCATCGTGCCGACGGTTGAGCGAGGAGTTCGACCAACAGTCTTTTGTTCAATAGCAATAGTCGGAGATATTCCAGATATTTCATCAGCGTCCGGCTTCGGCAAGTCTCCCATATATCGTCTTGCATGAGAAGATAAAGACTCTAGATACCTTCTTTGCCCTTCAGTATAGATGGTATCAAATGCCAAAGAGGATTTACCAGAGCCTGAAACTCCGGTAAAAACAATTAATTTATTCTTGGGAAGTTTTAGGTTTACATTTTTTAAATTGTGAACCCTAACCTTTTTTAAGATAATTTGTGTTGATTCCAAGGTATTTAAATCTAATTAATTAGAAAGATTAAGAATAATTGTTAGATAAGATTTTCGCCAGTCTAAAATCATTCCTTTGAGAGGCAAATAGTAGAGCTAGTTATAAAAAAATAGTATAAATAACTTTATGGAAGTAAATCTTAAATTTAAGTAAATAACGTGGTTTAAAGTGGTCACATAGGTCCATACGGATTCTAATTATTCTTCTCAGGGGTACAGGAAAGTCCTTCTCTTGTTATGTGAGTTTCTTTAAGGTCCAAATATTTTAAGTTAGGACATAGGTGAAAAACTTGCGTAATGTGGCTATCCAGAACAATGCATTTATTAAAACATAAACGACTAATTGCTTCTCTTTTTTTCTCTGAAAGACTACTTAGAAAACTTATCATTTCTTCAGGGTCATAGCTTGCTTTATACTCAATTACTTTGGAGAGAAATCTACCAATAAATTTATTGGTAGGGTCTAAATTTTGATTGAGTTTCTGATGAGCAAGTCTCTCTATTAGATTAGGGTAATCCATTAGTATTTCTAATTCTCTAAGGGGAAGGCCTGTAATAGATTGCATAAGAGAAAATTGCCTTATACGGCTTTTTAATGCCTCATACCAAACTTTACTAATCAAGTTTGAGATCCCTTGTTCCTGAGGAGTTAAAAAAGCTAACGTAGTTTTGTAAATACTTGTTGGTAAATCTGAAAGATATAAACTTTGATGTAACTCAACTAAGTTTGTCATATTTTCTTTATTTTAAATGTAAGGCAAAAAAAATAGAGAGTGCCCTGTTAAATGTAAATTCTTTTTCAAAAATTTTTCTCTCTAAGACGGAATTTTGAACTTTCTTTAAAGAGGAGAAAAGCTAATGATTCTTATCATTTTTTTAAGAAAATGATATAAAGAAATAAAAATACCAGTTTTATAAATGGCATATACTCGTACGAAAATTATTTGCACCATTGGTCCGGCTGTCAACTCTTATGAAAAAATACTAGAGCTTATTGATGCCGGAATGAATGTTGCAAGGCTAAACTTTAGTCATGGGACACATGAAAATCATTTGGCAACAATAGAAAATCTAAAAAAAGCGAGGGAAAAAAGAAAGGTACCTCTCGCAATTATGCTAGATACCAAAGGTCCTGAAATAAGACTTGGGAAAATCAAAGGGGATGCTTTAAGAGTAAGCAAGGGGCAATTGCTCAAAATAGTTTCTGATCCAGATCCAAATGATGAAAATCAAATAACAATCCATCCTTTTTCTGTATTGATCACCATTAATAAAGGGATGAATATCTTATTTGATGATGGTTACGTTTCTTCTAAAATTGTCGAAAAAACAGAAAAGGAAGTTACGATTGAAATTTTAAATGATGGCGTTCTGAAATCCAATAAAGGGGTTAATATTCCTAGAGCGCATCTCAATCTGCCTGCTATGACTGATAAGGATATTGAAGATCTTATCTTTGGATGTCAGCAAGATATTGATATTGTAGCAGCATCTTTTATTAGGTCTTCCGACCATGTTCTAGCTATTAAAGAGCTTTTAAAACAACAAGGTAAGTCTGAGATTTTAGTAGTAGCTAAAATTGAAAACTCACAAGGGGTGGAGAACTTTGACAGCATAGTTCAAGTAGCTGATGGAATTATGATTGCAAGGGGAGATCTCGGTGTCGAACTTGACTTAGGAGATGTTCCTCGCTTGCAAAAGATGATGATCAAAAAGTGTTATCACTCATGCAAGCCTGTCGTTACAGCAACACAAATGCTCGAATCGATGATCTTAAATCCTAGGCCAACGAGAGCTGAGGTTTCGGATGTTGCCAATGCAATTTACGACGCCTCTTCTGCTGTAATGCTTTCTGGAGAAACTGCAGTAGGCAATTATCCTATTGAAGCTGTTAAGCAAATGAAACACATAGCGGAAAGCACCGAAGCAGATTTTGATTACAAAGAGTTTTTTCGCTCTCATTCTAACCGGGACTATCATGATATCTCCTCATCAGTTGCGCTAGCTGCAGTCAAGACTGCTTACAGTGCAGGCGCTAAAGCAATTTTTGCTTATACAAGCAGCGGCTTTACTGCTAGGCTAACTTCTAGGTTAAGGCCTAAAATGCCCATTTTTGCGCTAACCCCTAAGAAAAAAAATTATCATCAGCTCGCCTTTAATTGGGGGGTAATACCTATATACGCTGAAAAGTATGATAACAAACAGGAGGCGTTTTCCCTGGTACAGAAATATGCTTTGGAAAATGGATTTATCGAGTTTGGTGACTTAGTTGTTGTTACTGCCGGAACGCCCTTTGGCAAAGTTGGCTCTACTAATATGATGGTAGTAGAAAACATTGGCAATGTATTGATTAGAGCATCTAAAGGGCACGGCAACAAAGTGAATGGTAAAATTGTCTTTGTTCTTTCTCCAGAGGTGCAAGATCCTATGATTACAGAAGGGAAAATTGCTGTTTTACCTAGTTGTGACAATCGTTTTCTTGCCTTTATCAAGCATGCAAAAGGTGTTATTTTGCAAAATCATATTGATGATCATGCTTCAGAAAAATACCTTTTTCTGGTAGCAAAATCGTTTGATATCCCAACGGTGGTACGAGCAGAAGGAGCCCTTGCCACACTAAAAGAAAATGAATTAATTACAGTAGACCCTAAAAGAGGGTTAATTTACCGAGGATAATTCTAGCGCAATTGCCGCACTTGTAATAGCTGCAGTCTCTGCTCTTAAAATATTTTTAGAAAGGCTTACTCCTTTGAATTCTTTTTTTTCCAAATAAGCAACCTCCTCTTTGGTAAGTCCTTTTTCTGGACCAACGATAATGAGAGAATTTTTCGCATAGGATTCTTTTATCAATGGCGAGGCATTTTCTCTTGTATCAGCAAGGAATGAATGTCCTTCATTAGAGGGTAGCGCTTTCAATGAATCGAATATAAGAATTTCAGGTAAGTCAAGTCTTCCGCATTGCTTTATGGAAGCAATAAGTAAAGATTCTATTCTTTTTTGTTGAGAAGGGGAAATCATTTTCTTTTCAGAAAGTTTAGCTGGAAAAATCCAAAAGCTTGTCACTCCAAGCTCTGTCCCTTTTTCAAAAACTAGCTCCATCTTAGAAAATCTTAAGATA
>PFAC01000007.1:0-481 GCA_002773835.1 Chlamydiae bacterium CG10_big_fil_rev_8_21_14_0_10_35_9
TCAATTTTGATTTAATAAAAGCTCGTGCTAGAGTTCCAGCAAAACCTAATTTAATATTTAAGCTCACAGTGTCTCTCCTTGAGAGTTATTTTCATTTGTATTTTTTGAAAGTTTCGATTGTATATCTACTAATTGGTTTTCGGCCCCACTTTTAGATTTAATTAAGTCTACTCTTCTTGAAAGAACTTCAACATATTGAAGAGCATTGATTAATCCATTTTTAAAAAGACGATGAGAAATTTCAGTTTGTTCTTCAAGATACTTTTCACTTTCATCTAACAGCATAAGGGTGCGTTCAGTGGCATCTATTCCATTTGAGAGCCCCACAAATTCAACTTTTTCTTTTTGCAAAGATGCTTCTGCATAATATTGAGCGGCTCGAGATTTGTGAATGGCTTCAGTACTTGCCCCATAATCATTACCAGAAAATAAATTCCAATTTAAATATAAACCTGTTGAATATCCTTTTCCTGTACCTCTA
>PFAC01000007.1:551-5721 GCA_002773835.1 Chlamydiae bacterium CG10_big_fil_rev_8_21_14_0_10_35_9
TAATTTTAGCGACAACTACATTTGAAAACTGAGGCTCTTCATTGATGATTTCATCTACTTCTAGGCCGAGCAGGGTGAGTGATTCAGCAATTTCTTTAGGAGATAAATCTAAATTCAAATATTTTTTCAGCAAAGATAGAGAAATTTTCATGAGAAACCTTCAATTAGATTAGTAATATATCGAATTTTTTCGAAAAATCAAAGATTTTATAAAGGATCGTAGCCCCCTTTATGAAAAGGGTTGCACTTTAAAATTCTTTTTAAGCTTAAATAAAAGCCTTTTATAATCCCATATTTAGAGAAAGCTTGCATAGCATAATTAGAGCAGCTAGGATAGAACCTGCATCTCTGGCCTAGTAATGGGCTCAAAAATTTTTGATACATCCTAAGGATGAAAAGAATAACTTTAACGATCAACGTATCACCTAAGACCAAAGCTTTTGATGACTAATGCTACTTATAATATTGCAAATATGCAATCTCATTTTCCAAACGTTAATAAATTAATTAATGATAAAAATTTAACTAAGACTGTTTTAAAAATAGCAACAATAGTACCTTTAGTTTTTGCCCTTTTGAAGGATCTTATTTATAATGTTAGCATATATTTAGGGACAAAATCTATGGATGAAGAACCGTCAATCCTCCCTACTGAAGAAAATATCGATGTTATCAGATCTCTGTTGCTCAAATATACTCCTATGATTTTTGCTGGCAAAGCCTGTCCAAGACAGCGTCTGCATACTCATAATAAAAATGTGCAAGAGCATTCCACTAGATTAGGAGGGGTCTTTTCTCTTAGTGAAATACCACATCTGATTTTCAAAAAAGATGTAATTCTAATGATTCGAGGAAAAGAAAAGCTGCAGGACACTGCTAAAAGAATTAATGTAGACTTACGCAATGATAATATAATTTTTGCTAATAGAGTCATTGCAGACAATAACTTTCAATATTTGAAAATTCCTCAAACTGTAAAATTTGAAATTATTCCTGAAAATTCTAAACAACGAAAATATAAAGTTTTGGCTCAAGAAAAACTGAGTCCTGTTATGGACAATAAAAAGCCAAAAGCTATTAGAGATGTTGTTTTACATGATAAAGCAGTAGAAGAGCTTATTCTTTTCATCTTGAAAACAGGGTATTACGATGTGGATGATAGAAACCTGCTAGTTCTTCAGAAAGGAGATAAATATCAAATTGGAATTATTGACTTTGAGCATATAGATCTTAGCAAACTGAAAATTGCTTTGCATGGAAGTCAGACGATTGCAGGGCTTTTTAATGTCTTGCCTGGAAAAAAAGCTTTGATAGAAGAAATCTTAAGAAGTGAGAATAAAGAAGACTTAATTGAGGGGTAATATAATGGATGTAGAGAATTTTTTATCGGATGTTTCTGATAACCTGAAGAAGCTTTCTTTGGATTTAAACCAAGCTCTTTGGGATTTGGAGACAACAGGGACAAAAGAGGCTCAGCAAAAACAGCAAGAACTTGACTTGGCCTACAAGAAATACTTAAACAACCCCTTGACTTATACTAAGTTAAAAAAATTTCAAAAAGAAAATAGCTCCTCCAGAGAGCTCAATGTTCTGGAAAGAATTTTTCGAGCTCATTTAATGCCGGAGGAAATTTTAACAAAAATCTCTTTGAAAGAGTCTGAAATTATGCACCAGTATGTATCTTTTAGACCAATCGTTGATGGAAGAGCACTAACAGAAAATGAAATTAGAGAAGTTCTTACTAAAGAAAATGATCCAGTCCTCCGTAAAAAGGTATGGGAAGCTTCTAAAGAAATTGGAGCCATTTTAGCTCCTAAAATTATAGAGCTTGTCAAATTGAGGAATGAAGGAGCAAAAGCGATGGGGTTTGATAACTACTTTCAAATGCAGCTTGAGCTTCAAGAAGTAGATGAAAATTGGCTCATGGACATTTTTGAAAGATTATATCAAGCATCTGACGCTGCCTATACTCAAATTTTGCAAGAAATTCATGAGAAGTTGGCTAAAAGGTTTTCTGTCTCGGGAAGTGAACTTGGGCCTTGGGCATATAGCGAACCTTTTTTTCAGGAAGACCCGCTCGATACTAAAGAGCTAGATGATCTAGTAAGAAATGTTGATTTTATTGCCTCGGCAAAAGACTTTTTCCATTCTTTAGGATTTTTTAATGTAGAAGAAGTCATTGAAAAGAGCGATTTGTACGAGAGGGAAGGAAAGAACCAGCATGCTTTTTGCATTAATATAGACAGGGCTAAAGATATTAGAACCCTAAATAATTTGAAGCCTTCTCTTCGTTGGCTAGAAACCCTCATGCATGAGTTGGGACATGCTGTGTATGAGCAAGGGTTTCATGAAGAACTTTCTTGGACTCTTAGAGAGCCGCCTCATATGATTACCACAGAAGCTATGGCGCTCATTTGCGGTAGACAAGTGTATCTTCCCCAATTTTGGGAAAATAAAAATGTAGATCCAGAACTTGTCCAAAGAGCTTCTAGAAGTCTCATTAGAAGGCAGCTTATTTTTAGTAGGTGGGTCATGGTAATGACTGCCTTTGAAAAAAGCTTATACGAAAAGCCTGATCAAAATTTAAATAAGCTTTGGTGGGAGCTTGTTGAGAAATATCAACATATTAAGCCTAATGAAAATAGAGAAAATAATTTTGACTGGGCCTCTAAATATCATATTGGCCTTGCCCCCGTGTATTACTTTAGTTACCTTTTAGGAGAAATGTTTGCTTCATCCATAGAAAAAAAATTAAATGGTTTCATGTCTTCTAAAACAGCGGACTATTTAAATGAGCATCTTTTTGCCCCTGGTAATAAATATCCTTGGTATGACCTTGTTAAAAATGTTGTCCAAACACCCCTTCATGAAAAACATTGGATTGAAGAATTTGTACTAAGTTAGGTAAACTATTAAGCATTCTTAATGCCCGGGTGGTGGAATTGGTAGACACGCTAGAATGAGGTTCTAGTGCCGAAAGGTGTGAAGGTTCGAGTCCTTTCTCGGGCATCTTTTCTGATTTAAAAAAAAATCTTTCACTAAAAATACTTTTTTTTTATTTTTGCAATAAAGTAGGTTTTTTGTGAATTTTGTGAAAAATATTTTTCTTGTTTTGCTTGTTTCTTGGGGATTTTTGTTTGAATCTCAAGTAGCCATTTGTAAAGTTAATGAACTTTCTTGTGACATTCTTTTACAAAAAATTATTCTAACTTCCAATAGAAAAAGTGTTAGATATACAAAGGATTTTGACTCTTCCATTACAATTGATGATCTATGGGTGCCGAAAGAACAAAAACTCAAAAGAAATTTGGAGGGTTTTTTAGGTGAGCCAATCGACCAAGGACTTTTAAATAAGATTAAGCATACAGTTACACAATATTATGATTCTTATGGCTATCCCTTTGTTAAAGTTATTGTTCAGGCCAATCAAGACATAACAGATGGAAGGTTGATTGTTTTAGTTACACTGCCAAAGGTTAATACCGTTAAAAGTGAAGGTAACGGCAATTTTTCTAAAAAAGTGCCCAATCAAGTTGGGGTAAAAGAAGGGGACTTGCTGGAAATTAATCAACTTTCCAATGACCTGGACTGGATTAATCAAAATCCTTTCAGAATAACGACACTAACTTTAGTTCCGACTGACGAGGTAGGTCAAACAGATTTAGTATTCAAAACAGAAGAAAAATTTCCGGTAAAGGTCTATACCGGATATGAAAACACCGGAAACCAAATTGCCGGCAGTTCCAGGTTTTTTGCCGGTCTGAATTTTGGAAACATGTTTTGGAGCGGACATCAGTGGAACAATCTTTTTGTAAGCGGCGCTGAGGTTAGCAAGTTTTGGTTAATCTCCTCCAATTATCTGGCTCCTACAAGTTGGAAAGGAACCTTTGAACTATACGGGTCATATACCCAGGCAAAACCTGATATGGATGACGGGTTCAACATGGATGGTAAAGGATGGCAGGTAGCTGGAAGGTATAGACAGTATATTAATCGACATTATGAAGTTTTTGCAGGATATGAGTTTAAAAGAACAAACAACTTTTTGACTTTTTCTGATGATCTTCTTTTTGATCAGTATTTCGACATCTCACAGTTTCTTGTGGGAGTGGACATAAGTTACAAATACGATATTGGAAGCAGCTTTTTAGGTATTATTATATATGGAAGCCCGGGAAATATGACTGCTTTTAACAAAGACAGCATTTTTATGCAGGAAAGGGGAGGTGCTATTGCGAATTATATTTATGGGAAACTTCGTTATGAACAACTATTTTATCTTCCTTACGACTTTACCTTATTTTTTAATGGAGCCTTTCAGCAATCTACAGCAAAACTTCTCCCTTCAGAAGAATTTTCCATAGGTGGTTTTTATACTGTTAGAGGGTACGAGGAAAATGAGGCCATTGGAGATAATGGTATGCTTCTTAGGTCTGAACTAAGATTTCCTGGAATAAAGTTTCGATTTCGAGGAACTGAAAACTCATGGAAGCGCAAACTTCCACAAACACTGCAGTTTCTGGCTTTCGTAGACTTTGGCTATGTTTATGACGCTGATAAAAACTTGGTAAACAAAGATACCGTTTTTTTGGCATCCATTGGGCCTGGAATAAGATATTATTTAAAAGAAAATTTACAAGCCCGTTTTGATTATGGATTTCAGTTAAAGTCAGTCAATCGAGTAGATCAAACAGGACAAAGGCACTCTAGAGCGCACGTTGGAGTTATATTATCATTTTAAAAAAATCAGGTATTTGATGAAAGATAGCTTAAAGATCTTATTATTTGCCCCTTTATTTCTTTGGTCCCTTCCTAAAGATGGCCAAGTTCAACATGGTCAAATTCAGATAGAAAAAAGACTGCAGGAAATGAGCATTCACCAAGGTACTGCAAATGCGATCATTCACTGGCAGGAGTTTTCAATAGGAGACAAAGAAAAAGTATCTTTTAAGCTGCCCGGTGAAACTTCCAAGACATTGAACAGGGTTATGGGAGATAAGTTAAGTGCCATTCATGGTAAATTAAATTCTAACGGTATTTTATATCTTATCAACCAAAACGGGATACTGATAGGGCCTAATGGCGTGATTCAGACAAAAGGGTTTGTCGGCTCTACCCTGGACCTTAGCAATGAGGATTTTTTATCCCAGCAGCAAAAGTTTTATGGTTC
>PFAC01000047.1 GCA_002773835.1 Chlamydiae bacterium CG10_big_fil_rev_8_21_14_0_10_35_9
AGAGTCTTTAACGGTTTCATAAACTTCTTTTGCAGATCCAGCCGTAGAAAAGTTTTTATAAGCTTCAGATAAAAAGGATTTATCAGTTTCTTCTAAGAATTTAATGGAATCTTCAAGGTTTCTGCTATCTTGCCGTAAAGGCAATTGTACTTTTTGCATGCACCTAATAGATTGATCAACATCAATATGCCCTTCAAACACCTTTCCTTCAGGAAGTTCTAAGATTTTTTCTGGGCTTAAAAGGGGATTTTCCCGGCAAAGGTTTTCAAATTTCACATTATTCTTTTGGATGATGCCATTAAGATAAGTTATTGCATCATCTTCAGAAAGAACTTTTACTGATTTCTTGGCGAAAGAATAAATATCTGTAGCATGAGTGCCTAAAGGAAAATCTAAATAAGTTCTAACTAAAGTGGCCTTGTCTTTAGCTGGCAATTCCTTCTTTACAAGAGCTATGTAGCTTTTAACGTCTTCGGGCTTTCTACCGCCGACAATTTCTTGAATTTTAGGATGAAAAAATAAGTCATCGGGTGTCGAAACTGGAAATTTACTGCATACTTTTTCTATTGCTTCCCTATCTAAATTTTGCAAATATCTAATCACAACAAGAGCTGTCTTTTCAGAGCAATCATATAAAAATTGTTGAGTGTTAGCATATACAATTTCAGCTGGGGTTCCCATAGGGAGCTCTAAGTATGATGTCATTAGAAGCTCTTCATCAATCCTTTGTAACTGAATAGCAGAAATTATGTGTTCATTATTTTCAGATCTAATGGACTCTGTATCACTTGATGTTAAACTTTCATCAGAAAAGCCAAAAATTGGCTCGTCTTGGTTGAATTGATTTTCTATAAAAGATCTTGGCGTCAGTTCATTTGAAACTATGTCCATCTCTATCCCCCATGGGTTTTTTATTGACCAAGGAATATAGCATTTCCAATTTAAACTTTAAAAGAAAAAAAAGATTATATTAAGAAAATGTTAATAACTAGGAACTTTGTCTATCAGTTTGTCTATAGTTTTAACCCAGTTCAAAGACTCTTTGCCTAACTGCTGAACTATAAAATACCAAGCAATAGTTAAGCATAAAAGTCCAAGCCAAGACTTTAAGGGAATACCTAAAAAGACAATTTGCACTTGTGGAGCTAAGCGGTTAGCAATCCCTAAAAACATTTCAGCCATAAGTATACCTACAATGGAAGGAGCTGCCAGTTGAATTGCCAAGCTCATAACATGGTTGAACAAGGAAATAACAAGTTTCCAAACAGGGATTTTTAAATTAAAAAAAATAGGATTTAAAAACTTATTAACAGGGATGAAATCAAAAGAGCTAACCAATGTTTGTAAAAAAATAAATGGGCCATCAATAGAGAAAAAAACAGCAATTAACACGTAATTATAAAAAATACCAATTGACCCGGTTTGTGTTTGCGTCGTCGGGTCGGTAACTTGAAGAGAAGATGCTCCTCTCATATGATCTACTAATGTTCCTGAGTTCTGAGCGATGTAAAATGGAATGGTTACTAAAAAACCTAAAATAAACCCAATGAGAAGCTCTTTCATGGCATAGCCAACAAAAAAAATATCCATGGGGAGCTCAGCTTTTGCTTCTAGCATTATTTTAGGGAGTAAAATGGCGCAAATGCTAATGCTAAACATGATTTTAATGGGAGCAGGCAGATTTTTCCCTCCCCAAAAAGGGGCCAAAACAACGATCGGTACAATGCGAAAAAGTGTTAATAAGAAATAAGACAGAACAGATACGGGAGTTATATTAGAGAAGCTTAAATACAAATTCAAATAACTGTCTGTAGCAGAGACCAAGTCATGCATTGTTTAAGGTTTCCAATTGGGGAAATTACTGAAAATAGTGCTCGCAAAATTTATAACCTGAGCGCCAAGCCAGCCTCCCAGCATAATCAATGTAATGACAACAGCAAATAACCTAACTGTAAAGGAAAGAGTCTGTTCCTGAATTTGTGTGGCAGCTTGAAATATTGCGACTAGAAGACCGAATACCATACTCACCAGAATAGGAGGGCCGGAAAGAATTAAAATAAGAAGAAGCGCTTGATAGGTCAGTTGATAGATTTCGTTTAAAAACATACGCTATTTAAATGTTAACATTAATCCTTGTACTAACAAAGTCCATCCGTCAATCATAACAAGCAATAATAATTTAATGGGGAGTGCAATCGTCAATGGTGAAAGCATCATCATACCCATAGCAAGTAAAATATTGGATGTTACTAGGTCAATTACAAAAAATGGTAAGTAAACAAGTACTCCAATTTCAAATGCTGCTTTTAACTGCGTGGTTATAAATGCCGGTATTAAAATAATAAAGTCATTTTGTGTAAGGTTTTCTTTAAAAGGTTCTGGAAACATTCGATAAGCTAACTGATAAAATGAACGGGTATTTTTGACAATGCTGTTTCGTTGTAAAAACCCTCTTAAAGGCTCTTTTGATTGATCCATAACTTTAATCAGATAAGAGGCCGTTTGCCCTGAAACAAGCTCAGGAGGAGAATCCTGCTTAATTACATCTTCTGATGCTTTATACATGGCATATCCAGTTGGAAACATGACATAAACTGTTAAAAGAAGGGCAATACCATTAATTACTTGATTAGGAGGGGATTGCTGCACCCCTAGAGCATTTCGAACAAGAGCCAAAACAATTACAATTTTTATATAAGAGGTTAAAAGCATAATTACAAAAGGCAAAATGGCAATGCCGGCCAAAATAGCCATTTTAGTGATTACAGAAGGCCCCTCAAAGCTTAGCTGATCAGGCTGCTGCTTTTGCTCAAGTTGAGTAATTAAATTTTGTGTTTGATTTGTTCCCGCAGTTTGCTGTGCAAAAACTGACAGAGAAGAAAAAACAAGAAAAAAAAGAATTATTTTTTTGAATGACATGTTTTACCGTTTTTTTAAAAACGCCTCAAATGCGGCTTCTAAAGCTCGCCACTGGTTTTCGAGTTGTGCATTAATAATGCCACCTTCTGTTTCTATTACGCAACCTCCAGGTTCAATATCTGATCTTTCTTGTATAGAAAAAGTCTCTACCTGCTCTAAGTTCTTTTTTAGTTTTGACTTTTTCTCATCTAAAATCTCTAAATCGGCTTTATTTACGTAAATCTTTATATGCCTGTGTTGTGTAACAGGCTTGAGTGCTTGAGAAACAATTTCTACAATCCTTTCAGGATTTAGCTGAAGTTCTTCGCCCAGGATTTTTCTTGCAGCTTGGAGGGATAAAGGAATGATTTTTTTCTGTACTTCTTCATGGATTTTTTTTATTTCGCGATCCATTAAAAGTATTTTTTCATTTAGCTCTTCCAAACCTTTTTGAAAGCCGTCCTCATAAGCCTGCTCTTTTAGTTTTTCACATTCGTCATGCGTTTGCTTTTTAAATTCTTCTACTTCGTGCTTTGCCTTTTTTAGAATCTCTTCAGCTTCTATTAGCTGAGAAAACTCCTCTTTCAAAATTACTTTAACACCCGGTGCGGCATGGATTTGCCCTTCTTTAATGAGGGAGAAAAATTTCATCGGCTTTTCCTGATAAAGTTAATAATTTCTAAAACTTGTGCTCTAATATGATGAACTACTTTTGCAGATATTTTCTTTTCTGAAAACTTTATAAGGGAGTTTCCTCTTCCAGAGTCTAAAAAATGGGTAATATACCATATCAGATCGGGATGAGATGAGCAAAGTGCAAAGCCTAATCTGTTGAGCCCTCTTTTATGCAATATTTTATGAAATTGCTCTTCCGTTTTATCCCACTCAGACAAAAGGGGAGTAAAAGAATAGGGTTCTTGATATGAACTGATCTTTTTTAAAAATTGCTTTTGCTCAGAAGATAAAGAGCTGTTTATTAATTTAATGCTTTTTGTATCGACCATTTTTTTTAGATCAACTGCAACATCAAAAAGAGCTAAAAAGTCAATTAGCTTGATAAGCTCGACTTTTGAAAGCTCCAGCAAAATATTCATTTCAGAAAATGGTAGGTATTTTTTAGGGAGCAAGGTATCTGCTTCGCCTAACAGGCTACCTAGAAAAACAAGCAAGCAGTAATGCTTGGCAAACTGAGAAAGCTCAACGGACTTATGGGAGATGTCTAAAGCTTTTTTAAGCTTTTCTTGGATAGAAAAGCTTAAAGCGCTCATTAAAATATGGGCATCTGATGTGTCTTCTAAAGAAAATAAAGTTGCATACAACCAAGAATAATGAACATTGTTTAAAATTCTTTCTATATTGAAGTCATCGACAGAAAAAAAGGCAGTTTGATCTAAATCTAAAATTTCTTTTTTTTCACTATCCGGCAAAAACTCCAGCAATTTCTTGCTATTGGTTGCTTTATTTAGGAGTGTCTTAAGCACAATTGTAGAAGAAGATTTCATAAACTTTAAGACTTAGGTTTTTTTCGAGAAGGCAATATTTTTTTTACCTGTAATACATTTTGTAATACTTGAGGGTAAAATTTAATTAATAGCCAAATAGCCAAGCTGCCAAATCCAAGAACAAGAATTATCATGAGAAAAAATAAAAATCTAAATTTCCCAACAGAGCTTTTACTCATCACAATGGACCAAAGCTTAACATAGTCTTGATCGGGCGCAGTAGAAATTGTTTGGCTGCGACTATCTTGTATGGCAGTCATAAACCTGGATCTATCAGAAATAACAGAAACACTGTCATACGTCATTTTAGGAATACTTCCAGCTACAAGTCTTTTAATTTTGCTATCTAAATGATTATTGGGGTCGTCTAAAACACCCATGTGTTTTACAAAAACAGCTGCAGTAAGCTTTGGTGGCGCTTCACCTAAACCAGGTTCTTCTAAAGGAAAAGAAATTTGCACGTCGGCATCTAAGACTCCGTCCATTTTGCGGATAGTATTTTTGAGTTCTTCAGCAAGGCCGGCATGATAACGGATTGTTGATTCACGATCAGAGGACATAAGTCCTGTTTTGGCAAATAACTCTAGTAAATTTGTTCCTTGTCTTCTTGGAAGGCCGACTTCATTTAAAAGCCCCATGGCTCTGACCATGTTATCTTGTTCAACAGCAATATTCCACATGTTGCCGCCGCCGCCGCCAGCTCCGGCAATTTCTCCAGCGGAAGCCGAGATTTTTTGTGCAGATATTCCATTGTTTGCTAAATAAACAATAATTTCATTTGCTTCTCTTTCATCGACATTATTAACAATGGGCAAATTGGTTTCACAACCCGAAAGGAATAAAAGGGCAACGACTAAACATAAAGATTTTAAATAACGCATGACAAACACTCTTCT
>PFAC01000025.1:0-152 GCA_002773835.1 Chlamydiae bacterium CG10_big_fil_rev_8_21_14_0_10_35_9
AGTACAAGGTAAACTGATGTCTGAGCAAGACCTGGTTGTTGATAAAAGATTAGCAGACAAAGGTGGAATGACAGCTAGCTTTGAGCAAAGTAAAGTTCAGGATAAAGCTAACCAAAAGAAGGTCTTACATGGTAAAACTGATGATGCTACCT
>PFAC01000025.1:175-4960 GCA_002773835.1 Chlamydiae bacterium CG10_big_fil_rev_8_21_14_0_10_35_9
GAAAGAGCATTGAAAATCCAAGAAAAATTCAATCAGGAATCAGATAGTGGTGCACAGTTTGCAAGTTCTATTAACGCACAGAGTGTGCCTCTAGGTACAGTTGAAGATTCTCGTAAGAAAGACGACGCTGCAAAAGCTCAGCATGCAAGTGATATTAAAGAAGCTGCAAAAGAAGCTGTGAAGACACTAGAAGGTGAGAACAAGGGCTTCTATGGGTCTTTAAGCGGTCTGATGGATAAGCTTGGTATAACACACATGGTGACTCAAGCTATTATCGCAGCTTCTCAGTGGAAGTAAGAATAATCTCCTTTATAAAAAAAAGCCCCGGTTTTGCCGGGGTTTTTTTTATTCCGATCTTATAACTGTCGGCTCTTTATTATCTTTAACAGTTTCCTCTTCAACAGTGATTTCAGTTATAGTTGGATCAGAGGGGACGTCAAACATAAGATCACGCAATAGGTTTTCTACTATCATGCGAAGAGCTCTTGCACCAGTCTCTGTCTTTTTGGCTTTCTCTGCAATTGCCCTTAGAGCTCCTTCAGTAAAGCTAAGCTTAACGTTTTCTTCTTCAAACATTTTAGTATATTGTTGAATTACTGCGTTTTTAGGCTCAGTTAAAATTTTAACCAAATCATCAATTGTGAGTTCATTGCAGTTTGCTAAACTATTAAATCTACCAATAAATTCTGGTATCAGGCCAAATTGAATTAAATCCTCTGGTTCTACTTGAGATAGAAGGTAGTTTGACTCTTCAACATCATAGCTGCCTTTTTGATCCATGGTAAAACCAATAGTTGTCTTACCAAGTCTTTTTGCAACTACTTTATCCAAGTGTACAAAAGCGCCACCTACAATGAATAAAATGTTTTGGGTGTTGACTTTGATGTATTCTTGGTTGGGATGCTTTCTTCCACCTTTTGGAGGAACGCTTGCAATAGTCCCTTCTACTATTTTTAGTAGTGCCTGCTGAACTCCCTCTCCTGAAACGTCTCTGGTAATAGAAACATTGCTAGAGGTTTTTCTGATTTTGTCAATTTCATCAATATAGATAATGCCAAGCTCAGCTTTAGCTACATCATAATCAGCCGACTGTAAAAGTCTTAAAATAATGTTTTCAACATCTTCTCCAACATATCCAGCTTCTGTTAGAGTAGTCGCATCAGTAATTGCAAATGGAACATCTAAAATGTTTGCAAGTGTTCTAGCTAGCAAAGTTTTTCCAGAACCTGTTGGGCCTATTAGCAATACATTTGATTTGCTGTACTCAATATCAGATTCGCTTGAAAGCGATTTAATTCTTTTATAATGATTATAAACGCCGACAGCGATTGATTTTTTTGCTTTTTCCTGACCTATGATATACTCATCTAGCTTTTCTTTGATTTCTTTAGGTTTTAAGGTCTTAATTTCATAAGAAGTGGGCTTTTTATGCACAATGTCCATGCATAGATTTACACACTTGTCACAAATATATGCATGTGGTCCAGAAATTAATTTTTCAACTATGTCCTCTGTTCTTCCACAAAAAGAACAGGCTGCTAGTTCTCCTGTACTGGTTTTATTGCTCATGTAAGGGCTTTTTCCTGTTGGGTTGTTTTACTTTGTGAAGCAGGTGATGCAACCTTGTCGATCAATCCATATTTTAAAGCTGCTTCTGGACTCATATAAAAATCTCTTTCAGAATCTTTCAAGATTTTTTCGAGGTCATTGCCAGAAAATTTAGCTAAAAGAGAAGAGGTTATTTTCTTAAGTTCTATGATCTCTTTGGCTTGGATATTTATATCAGCAGATGATCCTCCAACTCCACCAATTGGTTGGTGCAACATAATGCGGCTATGCGGTAGCGCATAACGCTTACCTTTTGTCCCAGCTGCAATTAGAAGGGCGGCCATTGAAACTGCAGTTCCTATACAATAGGTGTTAATGTCACAACCTAAAAAGTGCATAGTGTCCATGATGGCAAGACCTGATGTAATCTCGCCTCCAGGTGAGTTAATATACAGGTTTATGTCTTTCTTAGGATCTTCCATTTTCAAGAAAAGCAGCTGTGCAATAACCACATTAGCTACTTGATCATTTATCCAAGTCCCGATAAAAATAATTCTATCTTTCAATAGACGGGAAAAAATATCCATCGAACGCTCTCCGCGTCCAGTATCTTCAATTACATAGGGTGTCAGTGACATATCAATACCTTGTTTTAACTATGATAGTTATTGATAGCTGTAGCTAAAAATTTTTCTCAAGTTTGTTTTTCATTTTGATTAAAAATATAGTCTTGAGCCTTTTTTAACATAACTTTTGAAAAGGCTAAAGCGTAAACTTCTTGAGGAATTGATTTTGGATCAATTTTAGTATGTCCATATTGTTGCAGTGATAATAAAGCTTCTTTCACTACATCATCATATGTAACATTTATTTTTGCATCGGAAACTATTTTTCGAGAAAGATAAAATAGACGAACCGCATCAATTGACTGTTGTTTTAAATTGTCCATTTGCCTTTGCTTTTCTTTATCAGAAAAAGTTTCGTATTCTTTTTTTGTTTTAGGATTTTCCATCAATTGGGAAAACCTAAAATCTATTTCCTTTTGAACTAGTGATTCTGGTAAGTCAAATTGATACGTATCTGTTAAAAATTTATTTACAGCTTCTCTTTTGTCTTTTTCATACTTTTCTTGAGCTTGGTCTTTAAGCATTTTTTCAACAGACTCTTTAAGCTTCTCAACGCTTTCCACTCCTAATTTTTTTGCAAACTCATCATCTAAATTTGGTAAAGTAGCCTCTTCTATTTTTTTAATAGTTACTTTTACATTTTTAGGCTCAAACTCTTTTTTTTCTTTTTC
Organism: Chlamydiae bacterium CG10_big_fil_rev_8_21_14_0_10_35_9; assembly: GCA_002773835.1. Lineage (GTDB taxonomy): Bacteria > Chlamydiota > Chlamydiia > Chlamydiales > SM23-39 > 21-14-0-10-35-9. Next base: position 3,021 of record PFAC01000025.1, read on the forward strand.
AGATACATCGGGATCTGGTTTGCTAGTACCTTCAATTGAATCATTGGTTTTAGATCCAATCACAAGCTCTTGCATCCATTTTGCCATTCGTTTATCTGATATCTCAAACCTGGTATCTTGAAAAACTTTTTGTTTTGGTTCTTCTGTAGTTTCTATGTCTAAAAGAACATAATCACCTTCTTTAGCAGATCTGTCAGTTATTTCTTTCCAGTCCGCATAATAGAATTTTGTTTGATGAATAGCCTCGTCAATTTCTTTTTTTGTGACTTTTGGGGCTTTTACATTTGTAGGCTTGAATTTAAGAGGGTCTATAGAAGGCACTGTAGGCTCTTCTTCAAATTTATAAGTCAAATCTGCGCCATTTTCTAAACTGATGCTTTTGGCATCATAAGTGATTTTAGGTCCGTTGCTAAGTATTTTTAATTTTGTGGCCTTTTGGCATTCTTTAAAAGCCTCGTCTGCCAGGACAGAGCTTAATTTTTCTTCAACAGCCCCGCCATATTTTTTTATGATGGTATCTATTGGAGCCTTGCCTTTACGAAATCCTGGAATCGAAACTTGCTTAGATACTTCTTTAGCTGCCTTTTTATGGGCAGTTTTCACAAATTCAGGATCCGCATGAACAGATAGTTCGACTTTACAAAGAGGTAACTTATTGATTTTAATTTTAAGGTGGTCAGTTGAAATTTCTTCTAAATTGTCTGTCTTAGCCAAAAAAAACCTCTTTGATTAAAAAAATTAAGAAAAGCGGGTGATGAGATTTGAACTCACGACCCTCACGTTGGCAACGTGATGCTCTACCACTGAGCTACACCCGCAAAAAAACATAGAAAAAAAGATAGACGATCAGCGTTTTTTGATCAATAGTTGACTTTTTTTATTAAATTGATTGGATCAAAAATCCAAAGTTTTCTAGTGTAATTTTTTAATATTTTTTGTTTTACATAAAAAATAGAAATTGAAAGTTCTATTTATAAGCGGGCTTTTGTAAAATTTTTTTTTTGTTGCGGTTGTTTAAAAAAAAATGTAAAACCAAAAATTGCTGCCGTAAATAAATTGAGAGACTAAAAAACAGATGTTAAATTTTCGTAAGCTTAAACAAGATTTTTCTTCATCAATTTTAAAAGAGGGAAAGGATCTAAACGACAAACAAAAAGTCGTCTTTGCCAAAATTATCAAAGTCGATGGGGACATCATTCGCTTTTGTGCAAAAGTTTTGGGAAATTACGAAAACACCTATGAAAGTGAAATAGAGATAGATCGTTTTGAATCAGAGGCTCTCCATTCTAATTGTGATTGTCCTTATAGGTATGATTGTCAACATCTAGCAGCGCTTTTGTTTTACCTTGAGGAGAAAGTAGATTCTCTATTGGTTGAGTATTCAAATGAAACTGATATTTCAAATGACTCTGATATTAATAGTGACCAGAAAAAAGAACTGTTAGAGACTATTCAAGAAGCTAAAACAAAAGAATGTGCTAAAGAAGATGAAAGGTATCAAAAGCAAGTTCTTCAAGAATATATAAGTGCTTCTAAAATTTTAGCAAACTCACCATTTTTTCAATCTCCGGAGAGCAATCCGTACACGAATGCTGAACTTGCAATATTATTTAATCCAAAATCTTTACAAAATTCAAAAAAAATTGAACTGCAGCTAGCTTTGCGCTTGCCTTTTCGTTCTAAACCACTTCAGATAGCACATATTAAAAACTTTTTAGATTCACTTTCTTATGAAGAGCCTGTGTTAATCGCCGGTAAAAAATATTATTTTTCAATTTTTTCATTTGATGAGATCGGTCGTGTAATTTTGAAGTGCTTGATGACAAAGGTAATTTGTCCAAACTTAAATGCATCTGATAGAGCTCAAAGAGTCGCACAGTTGGACGTAGAAAACTTTGGAGATCTTTTAGCTCAAGTATATGACCTTACTATGCATCTAA
>PFAC01000025.1:4976-7560 GCA_002773835.1 Chlamydiae bacterium CG10_big_fil_rev_8_21_14_0_10_35_9
CTCACTTGAGCTTTGAACTAGATTTTATCGATCCCCCAAATGCAAAGATCTTACTCAAGCCTGCCATTTCTATTGATGATGATAAAATCAATTTAGAAGATGTCTCTTTATTTGAATGCAATCGTCCCGGAATGCTTTACGGGGAAACTTTTTATAGATTTGATCCGTACATTAAAAGAAAGCACCTTCAAAATATTGAAAGCATTAGGGAGATGACCCTGCCAGAGCCACTTTTTGGAACTTTTGTGGAAAATTCACTTCCTGTCTTGAAAAAGTATGCAGAAGTATCTCAAGAAAATGTTCTAGATCGATTTGTTACCCTCCCATATGCAGGAGAGTTAAAAGGACGTTGTGAGCTTTCTTATGTTGATGGAGAGCTAGAAGCTGCTTTATTTTTTAATTATGACGAAAATGAGATCCCTGCATCAATTGGAAAACTTGGGTATGAAAATATTGAGGCTTTTGTTTCAGAAGATGGAATTTTAGCTCGTAACTTAATAGAGGAAAAACAAATTATTGAAGCGCTATTCCAAGATTTTTTATTTAATCCTCATAATGGAACTTTTGTAGCTAAGACCGAGAAGAAAATCGTTGAATTTATGACAGAGATTGTCCCTAAAAATCAACAAAAGGTTGACTTTGAATGTCCTCAAAATCTACTTGATCAATTCATATATGACACAACTACTTTCAAGTTATTTTTAGACTATAAAGATCAAGTGGGCTTTTATGAGCTTAATTTAAAAGTTGAAGGGGATTTAAAAGGAGTTTCTCTGAACGTGCTTTGGGATTGTATATCTTCAAAGCGCTCTTATTTAGAGCTAGATGCTGCTAAAATAAGAATAAAAAGAGGAGAAGATTCAAGGTTTTCTAAAATACTTGTCTTAGATCTTGCCAAGATAACCAAAATAGTTCAGCTATTTGATGAACTTGGGGTAGATAAACTTAATTCACATAAAGAAAGTAGGCCTCTTTGGAACTTAGTGACAATTAATGACAAGTTATTTGAAGGATTACCTATTGATTTCGAGATGTCTGATAAGCTTAAAGAAATCCAAAAACAGATGTTAGGCGAAAAAGAAATTGTAACATCTGAAGTGCCAAAAGAAATTAAAGCATCGCTTAGACCTTATCAGAAAGAAGGGGTGAAATGGTTAGAGAAACTTAGAAAAATGTTTTTGAATGGGATATTGGCTGATGATATGGGACTTGGAAAAACTCTTCAGGCTATTTCAGCTATAACTCAACATCATAATGTGATTCCAAATGCTTTTACTTTAATTGTATGCCCAACATCTTTGCTATATAACTGGAAGGAAGAAATCTCTAGATTCAATCCAAAATTAAAAACTATAGTGGTAGATGGAGTCCCAAATCAAAGAAAGAAAACATTAACTAAGATCGAAGATTTTGATATTGTCATCACATCTTATACACTTTTACAAAAAGACATCGAAATCTACTCTAAAAAGGATTTTAGTTATGCAATATTGGATGAAGCTCAGCATATTAAAAACAGAGGCACAAGGAATGCTAAATCAACCAAAATGATTAAAGCAGCACATAGATTGATCCTGACTGGAACTCCGATTGAAAATTCGCTTGAAGAACTTTGGAGTTTATTTGATTATCTAATGCCAAATTTCTTAAGTTCTTTCGATCGCTTTGTTGATAAATATCTAAGATCAACTGGGAAGGCCCATGCAGAGAATATTGAATATTTAAAAAGCAAAATATCGCCTTTCATTTTGAGAAGAATGAAAAAGGATGTGCTTGATGATCTCCCTCCTGTTGATGAGCTTATTTATCACTGTCAACTTAGTGACGTTCAGCTTGCTTTATACCGTTCTTACGCTCAGTCGGCAAAAGATGAACTTACAAAGTTAGTAGAAAGAGATGGGTTTGAGAAAGTCCAGATCCACGTACTTGCGACTTTGACAAGGTTAAAGCAAATTTGTTGTCATCCGGCTATCTTTGCAAAAGAAAAAGTCGAAAGTGGGGACTCTGCAAAATATGAGATGTTGCTAGAGCTCTTACAGTCACTAGTTGAAGGAAATCATAAAACAGTTATTTTTTCGCAATACACTAGAATGCTACAAATTATGAAAGAGGACTTTTCTCAAAAGGGAATATCTTTTTCATATCTTGATGGTTCTAGTAAAAACCGCTTAGACATTGTTAATAAGTTTAATGAAGATCCAAATATTCCAGTATTTTTAGTTTCTTTGAAAGCTGGCGGAACAGGATTAAATTTAGTTGGAGCTGACACAGTTATTCATTATGATATGTGGTGGAACCCAGCAGTTGAAAATCAGGCAACTGACCGAGTTCACCGTATAGGACAAAAGAAGTCAGTTTCATCATATAAGCTAATTACTAAAAATACGATTGAGGAAAAAATAGTAGAAATGCAGCAAAGAAAAAAAGGATTGGTAAAGAAAGTTGTAAGCTGCGATGATGAAGCAATTGCCAAATTGACTTGGGAAGATGTACTAGAACTTCTACAGACATAAAACTAGGATAGACATGAAAGAAAAATTTCGTCTAAGTGAAATTTTTAAAAGATCAAAGAACTTAATTTTTA
>PFAC01000050.1 GCA_002773835.1 Chlamydiae bacterium CG10_big_fil_rev_8_21_14_0_10_35_9
AGCGCTTTTTTCCCAGAAACCATTACATATCGGATAAATGGGTCAACTCTCCTAGCTTGTTTTTTGTCCATGTAATCAGATGCGTCAAAATCTTTAACAGAACCTGCAAATCTTGTTGGATACTCTTCGCAGGGAAATTGGTCAATTGGAGTAATTCCGCTCTTACCGGCTAGCAGTTGATCATAAAAAACCTCCGGATCACTACCAAAGCATGAAGTTAAACCAATTCCAGTAATTACAATCCTTTTTTTATCACTTTTTTTATCCATATTATCCCCATTTATTAAATAGAAGCAGACGAGCTTGGCGTTTCTAACTTTAGATCTATTATCTTTGACTCTTTCCAAAGCGTCTCAAGTTGGTATCTATGTCTTATGTCAGGTAGAAATATATGAACCACAATATCCAAATAATCTATTACAACCCATTCCCCTTCTTCTAATCCCTCAACTCTGTAAGGTTTTTCGCTAAATTTTGTTCTAAGTTCATCGACAATTGCTTTTGCGTGGCGATTTACATTTGCCTCAGCAATTAAAACACAGTCAGTGATACTGCTTATACCTTTCAAATCTAGAGCTAAAATATTAAAACCCTTTTTATCATGTATAATTTGGGCAATATTATTAACTCGGTCAAATAATTCTTCTTTCATAGTCTATGATTATAATTTATTAAATGTTTAAAATTCAAGACTGATAAAGCTTATGTAGCTCAATGTATTCCAGTACTTTATGGTTTACTAAGTGCCCGCAATATAAATCTTTTTTTAATCTTTCTCTAATTTCCGTTGCACTTATGTCTAAAATAGGCATTTTGACAAAATTTTCTTTAGGTATTTTACCTAATAACTCACCATCTGGTAAATAGTTATCTCTACTTCCAACTAAAATAGTTGCGATTTCTAATATTTTATCGCTTTCTTTCCACTTATTAAAGCCCTTAAACGCCTCATTAGAGAGAATTAAAAATATTTGAGCATCTAAATTAATTTGTTTTAGCTCAAGCAGTGCATCTATTGTGTAAGAAATTTTTTCAAATTTAGACTCTATTTCGCAAAGCAAAAAACTATCAATTTCATTAATTGCCTTTTTTATCATTTTAGACCTGTGTTCTAAAGAAGCTCCGGGAGGTGAATCTAGTTTAAATGGACTACATGGAGTGGGTGAAAATAATACTTGATCTAACTCGAACCTTTCTTTCATTTGAATTGCCAAATTCAAGTGTCCAAAATGAATCGGATCAAACGAACCACCAAAAAAAGCTATTTTTTTCATATGATTTTGCATATCTTGCTGTCAAATTTTTTAGTTAATTTCCTTTTCGGGTTTACCAAATAAACTTCATCACACTTTTTTAACAAAGGCAAGTCATTGATACTATCAGAAAATCCAACAATTTTTTCATACTTTAATTTATCTATCTTTAAATGATCATCCAAAAACTGAGCTTTAACCATCCCTTCTAAGAAATAATTCACGTCGGATATTCTTCCCAAACTATCTAGCAAATAACTCGTTGCATAACTATTTTTTATCCCCAAAATCTCAGCTAACGGATTAACTAAAAAATCTGGCGAGCTAGACATTAAAATGACATGATTTTTTTCTTTTAAATGATGTTTTAAATGATTGTAAACTGGAGTATTGATTATTTTTTTGATCTTAGCTTTTAAAAAAGGCTCTACGTTTGCTTTTAAAAAATTTAAGCTTTGTTTTTTTAAAAAATTCTCAAAAATCAAACGGTGCATATCAACCAAAGACAATAAGCCAAGGTGATATTTTGCGAATTTTATAAGTGGATAAAATAGTCTAGAAAGTGAGATTTTCTTATTTAGAAAAAGATACAGGAAAAAACTGAAGCTAATATTGCCTTTGATTAAAGTATTGTCTAGATCAAAAACAACCACCTGCAAAAGGTTTTATCTCCCCTCGATCTCAGCTATTTTGTTTTCAATCTCTGAAATCCCCTCTTCAGCCTTCTCAAGTCTTAACCTTTCTCCATCAATCAAGTCTCTTACCATCATGGCTTTTTCAAAGTCAAATCCAGAACTACCCAGCTCTTTTCTGTAAGCTTCTAACTGACTTTTAATTACTTTCTTGCGTTTTTTTCTCTCATCTAATAGAGATTTCAACTTCTCTAATGATTTTATTTCGTCATCAGACAAAGAGGCAATCATCTCTTGTTCTTTAAGATCCGATTGATAGTCTTTAAGCGGCTTAAGATCTTTTTCTAGCATCTGTTTTTCATACTTTGTAAGCTTGAATTCAGATAGTCTCTTCTCAAAGTCCTCGACCTTATGCTTTACTTTTTCATAGTCATTTAGATCAAAGGTTTTAGCAATCTCAGCTTTTATGTCAGCTAATTCTTGCCTTTTCTTTTCTAGTGCTTCTTTTTCTAATTTAAGTCTAAGTTCTTCGGCTTTTTTCCTTTCTTCTTCAAAAGGAGCTTTTATATTCTGAAGTCTTTCTTTTAGCTCTTTAACGTCATCTCTACCAAGCTCAACTGTCCTCATGAACTTTAAGATCTCGTTTAACTCTTTTTCTATCTGCTCATAGTTATAGCTTTCTGATTTCTGAGCTATCTCATCAATCTTTTCAATAACTTTGATTTTGTTTTCTTCAAAAGTTTCTTTCTTCTCTTCGAATTCTTTTCTTTTCTCACTCTCAAGTTCTTTAACTTTATCCCAACAAGCTGATAATAAAGTTCGAGCTTCACTAAATGCTTTATTGCTCAAAGTAAGTATCTTACTTACTGCCTGTATTGATTTGATTTCATCTCTGAAAGCAAAGAACGGAATTTTTATGGAATCTGACTGCAAATGCTTCTCATGAAATTTCTTTACATCATCCAAAAATATTTCAGAAAGCTTTTGAATTAATAGCTTGCGCTTTGGAAACAAAAAGTCTCCAAGACTATTCAACCGCTTGAAGAATTTATTCTTAAACCTAACTCTCATTTCAGTTGATATGAGTTCTTTTCTAAGATCATTAACTCTTTGAATGATTGTAGATAAGAGATTAACTTCACGTTGAATATCAGCAAGTTTGTCTAAATTAGCTGCCAAAACCTTTGAGGTTTTAGGAAGTTTTAATTTTTGCGACTTTTCAACAATATCATCATATTCAGATATCTCTTTCTCTAAACCTGATATAGCCAAGTCAATCTGTTCAGTTGTAAAAGACGCTTGTTCATCTAAAATTCCCTTCAGTCTTCTAGACTCTTCAGTTAGCTCAATAAATTCTTTCCATAAGGATGATCTGACAAATGATGAGATATTTTCTTTAAAAAATGGTAAGCAGTACTTTCTTATTTCCCAAAACTCTCTAAAACGAGGTGTTGTGTCTTGAGATAAATTAAGACGCATTTGATCTAAGCAATACCGAATTTTTTCTTCGGGCAGATCATGCTTAGCTATGTCTTTTAAGAACTCTTCTGAGACTTTGGGCTCATCGACCTTTTCGCTTGGCGAATTTGAATTATCTGATTGTTTTTCTGAACTCATATTTCTTTTGTTTTAGAGCAGATTAATGCAAGGATATTTTATGAAACATTTACGCATGAAACCATACACAAATATGGCATTTAATGGAAAGTGATTTCTTTTCTCTTTCAATTTCTTTTTTTTAAAAAATTGATTTGATTTGACAGATGAGTTATATGATATATTTTTTGATTTAAGAAAATGAAGCTACTATTTAAGCGTTTTACATTAATATCTCTTTTTATTTTTTCCCTAAACGCTCAAAAACATTCCTCTAGATTTGACTGTGGAGTACTTTGCCCTGCAATTCCTTGTTTCAATTCCAACAACTACTGTTATGGATCACCCTTTGCATCAGCTTCTGTTCTTTTTTGGCAAACTAAACAAGGCAATATGGACTTTGCTGCTAAAAATAATAGCGCCAAAAATCCACAGCCCAACCTCACTACCTTAAATTTTGAGGCCATAACCCCTGATTTTATATGGAAAACAGGAGTTAGAGTCAGACTCGGCTATCATATCCCGGTGGATGGAATAGACGTTCAAACAAAATGGACATATTTCAAAGGTGGTTTCACAAGAAAAAAGAAGAATGTCTTTTCAAATATTGATGTTGCTGGAATGGGAATTATACCCCTTTGGTACTATCAGTTTTTGCGCAACGTTGATATTTCACCAAGATATGAATATGCGAGTGGAAATTGGCAATTAAGCTTTAATTCGATTGATTTTGAGTTTGGAAGATATAGCTATTTGAAGCCAAAAGTTAAAGTAAGACCACATGCAGGCATAAAAGTAGCCTGGATAAATCAGACTTATAAAGTCGAATATGAAAGAGGCAATACTGTCACTGGCAGTGGAGGATCTTTTGATCTGATTTCTAGTAACTTTGTATTAAAAAATAATTCAGCTGGAGCCGGTCCTAGGTTAGGAATAGATTCTAGATGGAAATTAGGTTGGGGATTTTCCTTAATAGGTGATGGAGCATTTTCCTTAATTTATGATTATTTCAGAGTGTCAAAAGATCAAAACGATTTTATTTTCGACAATACACAAGGTGAGCTGATTACTCCAACAGCCAAACTGTCTGAGAAATTCTCTAAATTCCAACCGGTTTTAGAAATTGGACTAGGGGTAGACTGGGGAAAGTGTTTTTGTATCTGCAGTAGAAATAACTACATTGGATTTACA
>PFAC01000021.1 GCA_002773835.1 Chlamydiae bacterium CG10_big_fil_rev_8_21_14_0_10_35_9
AAGGAAAAGGCATTGGCCGTGAAGTGGCTCGCCAGCTATTTACGCAATTTCCAGGAAAATGGGAAGTTATGCAAATACCAGAAAATACTGCAGCGATCAATTTTTGGGAAAAAGTCATTAAAGAATATACAGGCGGAAACTACAAAAAAACGAGCAAGGTAGTGCAAGAACCCAATCCTCACCCCATGGTGGTAATGACATTTCTTTCAACTCCCGAATAAAAGTAGTTGATATCTTTCTCACCATTTTTTTATTTCTAAAATTGATCACTATGGTAAAGTCTTGCTCTCTTATAAAAAAGGAGTGTTTTTTATGGCTGCATCAGCGTCTTCAAGAATAGATAATTTGATTGCTCACTCAGTTCAAGTGGAGGGATGTGATAATCCTGTTGCGTATGAAGAATCGCATACACTTTCTTATGGGTACTGGATTTGCTCTGCTTGCAAAAGTAGTTTTTTTGCAGGTGGACAACCACTTCATAAGCAAGGTTGTTCATTGGAGGGTAAAGTAAAAGAAGTTTTTACCTGTTCAGGTAAAGAGATGATTTATGTTTTAGGGCCTCAGGAAAGTGGTTTTTATTCACCCTTTGGAAGAAAAGAAATTGAATCTATTAAAGAACTAGCTAAAGCTCAATTCTCAAAATAACATAGTAAAACAGCCTATCCCTTAAAAAGGGGCAGGCTGTGTTTTGAAATAAAGCATTTCGTAAATTTTTATTAACTCTATTTTATTTTGTAATATCTTTTTCAAAATGTTGATAGTCTTTTAATGAAGACCAATGACCGCCCCAGGTATATCCTCTTTTAATAAAGGCCTGATAGCAAACATCTCCTTCTTTAATTAATCCTGGAATATCTAATGTTCTATCTAGATAGGGTTCACTTCCTTTAGGTAGCACAGTGCTTCCTCTTACATAAGGATTGATTAAAGGATTAATATCAATAGTGCTTCCATAACTATGCTTTGAAAAGACTCCGGGCTTTCCCGTGATGGCACGTGAGCAAAAAGCAGAAGAGTTATTGTCTTCCATAGACAGTTCATCATTCGCATTATAATCATCAATTAGAACCATCTTCTCAATAGGAAATTTAGCTTCAAAAAGCTCTTGGAAAATTTCAATTATTTCTAAAGCTAAAGTTTTATGGTAAATAAGCTCTCCAGTGACAATCTCATTATTATAATTCCAGTGTGAGACTTGCACATATGCTAGGTCTTCTAAAGGGATAGGACAGTCACTATTCCACGACTTTCCTTTTATTCTTTTTACGATGGATTCAGGTAATGGATTCCAACACTGACCTAAAAATTCCCCACTTATAACTGTTGAGGTAGTTGTTATTGAATCATAATTTGTAGTGTTATGCTCTGTGGCATTTAAAAATGAGCAAAAAATTGCAAATAATATAGCTATTTTTTTCATAAAAAAACCCTTGTAATTAACCGAGCTAAATTTATGCCTGGTTTGAATGAAAAAAGTCTAAATGATTCTCAGCAAATTGTTTAAAACTTGAAACCATACTGATAAGAAAAAGCTGGAATGAACTCTACACCATTAGCTAAAAATGAAACCATACTTGCTTCAATTTGATAGAAACTTTTTTCACTTTCTTTACCAAAAGAGATGTTTGGAAATATTCCATAATTAACTGGAGTATATTCTGCAAAAGCTATTGCAACCCCTGCACCTCCTCTTAAGTAATAATTATTTTTATTTAGATATTTTATGTAAGAACAGTTTGCTGATAACCCAGATGAAACAATAATTGTTGAAAAGGTGCCAGAGAAATCAATAGCATTACTATTAAATTTTTTTCGGTGTCCCACCTGAACCCCAGGTATTGGAATAGGAAGGGCAACCGCAATGCTGGTATAGTTAAAAGACTTATTGTCAGCAGTCGCAGTATTTGATGTTATTTTATCAATATGTCTTGAGTAGCTTTCTGATGAAATAAAAGGTTCTTCTTGAAGAGCACTTAAAGAAACTCTAGAAAAATTAAATATAAGAAATAAAAGAATGATGCTTTTCTTCATAAAAAAAATACTTTTTTGAAATTAGAGAAAAATAATAATAAAAAAGTTTAATTTTAATCAATGAAATAACCTTATATAAAAAATATAGCTATATTTTTTCATAGCATATTTAAGCTGAGTATATTTTACTTTCTGTAAGTAGACTAATTTAAAGTGATTTTATGTTATTGCCAGAAAAAAAATACCCTATGGATCCAACCACAAAAGCTGTTATTTTTCTGAAAAACTTCATTAAAAATCCTAATATCCAAATAGGGGACTATACCTATTATGATGGAAGAGATAAGCCAGAAGCATTTGAAGAGGAGAACGTTATTTTTGGCTATACAGCAAAATTACTGATGGGAAAATTTTGTCAAATTGCCTACGGAACAAAATTTCTTTTAAGTGACGCAAACCACCAGATGAATGGATTTTCTACTTTTCCATTTTTTGCTTTTGGCAAAATGGCTAAAGAGTGTCCTGAGTGGAATGAATATGAGCCAATTTTTCCATCTAAAGGAGATACAATAGTTGGAAATGACATATGGTTTGGTCATGAATCCCTTATTATGCCGGGTGTAAACATTGGTGATGGGGCCATCATTGCAGCAAGGTCTGTTGTAACAAAAAATGTTCCTCCATATACGATTGTAGGAGGAAACCCAGCTCAAATTCTGAAAAAACGATTTTCTGATGATATAATAGATCAATTGCAAAAAATAAAATGGTGGAATTGGGACTATGAAAAAATTTCACGAAATATTTCAACAATCGTGTCTGCAGATATTGAAAAGCTAAGAAAAGCAAAATAAATCAGATATTTCAAGAGATTTACCTCAATTGAGCATGTTCTTTTGGTTTTAAGTATAGCTGAGGGGGGCTACCCCCCTAGCTCTAAGAGGTTAATATGGCTATTTTATCGTAGCTTGTGATTTATGTTTAATTTAAATGATCAGTTACTTCTTTTGTTAATTGGTCAATTCTTTCCATCATTGCAATTGCATCTGATTTTTGAGCCTGAGCCATTTCTAAAACCTCGATCGAGCAACCATTAGCTTTTAGATTGACTGTATTTAGAAATCGACTTACTACTACAAAAGTGTCTTGTGCTATATTTAAAATTTCTAAAGCTAGTGAAAACTTTTCCACTTGTATGAGCATTTCAGCTGCATCTTTTAAAGTATTGCATCTTATAATTGGATCAGAAACGGTTGCATTCGCATCTTCAAACTCTTTTAGTGCTTGGACTCCTTTGTTAATATCCTTGTCTTCAAAATGATTTTGGGCAGTTTCAAGAAGGTCAATGCATTTTTCGATTTCGTCTAACCTGTCGTCACATTTAGCAACAAGATCTATAGTTTTCTCGCTAGTTTTTAATGTGTGGATAACACCTTCCTTTATGTTAGGAAAGTCATGGTTGGAAAAGATTGTTTCTAAAGAGGGTAAATCAGTTGCATTAGAAAATATCTGGAGAAAAACTTTATTAATTTTATCTAGAATTTGATAAGAGTTATCACAAGTTAAGTTTTTAATGTCTTCAAAAAGGTCACTATAAAGAGCTTGCATTGGATTTGAAACTTCCGAGTGAGCGACAATATTAGAAAAAAGTAATGCTACCTCTTCATGTAGTTCTTTTTGCACTGTTACTTCTGTTAATTGTATAAATAGATCAGTGCTTTTTGAAGGTAAAAATGAGCTTGTATATAAAGGTGTCATTAGGTTCTCTATTAGTGAATTTATTTAATATGGCTAGAAAAGATAGCAAAAACTAAAAAAAATATGAAAAAAATAGTTTTTTTACATTTTTGTAATCTATTGACAGATATGTCTTTTCTGAAATAAAGTTTTTGATCCATTTAAAAATGAGAGAAGAATATGGAAAAACATGCATCACATGAAAAATATTACAACCAGCAAGGTTTTGGAAAGTGGCATAGTTGGGATAGTCCTATTGGATTAAGCCTTTGTTTTTCGATTATGCTAACTTCAATCGGTTTTTTTATCTTCCTGTTGCATCTTTCAGGTTTATTTTAATTTTACAACATAAAAGGTTAAAAATGTCAGTGCCTTCTTCAAGTCCAATAAGTACTATTACTAAAGTAAGTCAAAGTGATGATGTTAAAGATAAAAACATTGCTAAGACCGAGACCGAGAAAAAAACAGCTAAAGCATTTGAAAAAAGTGTTTCTTCTAAAAAAACTGTTAATAATAATTCTATTTATGAGAATGTACAAGAGGGTCGGATTCTCCCTTTTCACCCTCTTGGTTTGTAGTAAATTTATTTACCTAGTTGCAAACAATTCCATTTAGTTGCTACAATTTTTGTAAAAATATTAATTACATATGATTTTTTTTAATAAAAATAGTAATCATATCCTATCTACTGTAATGCAAAGGGCTTATAGCTCTATGCATCTGCATATTATTCCTGTCGTCATTGTGCGCCTTGCGCGCATATAATTTTTTCTTCCTATCATTTTTATTTTTAATCACCAAATCAGAATTAAAGCTTTAAAGCAGTTAAATTTTTATTTAGCCGCTTGTTTATATAAATATATTTTTTAGACACAGGAAAATTAGTAATGAACAAATTATTTAAATCGCAGTCGCTATCAGTTGGCCTTGCCATGTTCTCCATGTTTTTTGGAGCAGGAAATGTTGTTTTCCCCTTAGCAGTAGGAATATACT
>PFAC01000033.1:0-20496 GCA_002773835.1 Chlamydiae bacterium CG10_big_fil_rev_8_21_14_0_10_35_9
CAATGGAGGAGAAATGCTTTTTTTACTCGTCCATTGATGATGCTGCAGGTGGGCTATAGAGTTTAAAAAAAGAAGAGAAAAAGTGGGGCAGAATCGCTTTTGGTACTCAAGAAAAAAATGAGAGGAAAGCAGATCTAAAAAAGATACAAAAACAAAAGGCTTAGCTTTATAGCGAAGCACATTTTTAGCAAGAGATGTTATCTCTTTTCCTAAAAAGCCCAGTAACTTATTTTTTTTAGTTAATATAAGAAGATCTTTAATCAACCTTGCAATAGTTAATTTAGGGCAGCTTGTGTAATTTTGGGAAATATGTCGTAAAGGTTGCAATAAGGCATTAAGCTCGCTTGGATAGGCATTTTCATCGGTCCATGGATCAGGAAAAAAGAAAAGGCAGTCAGCTGCATTTGATCGTTTAGCATTCATGGCGCCCCATATGCCACTGGAAATTTTTTTATCGGAAAGCTTTTCCCAAAGCTGTTTATGGGCAACTTGTGGGGCGTTCCCTAAATGTTTGACTTGATGCTCAGAAGAAGAAAGGCCAGTATGTACAGATACCCATTGTACCCAAGGCTCTAAAAAACCGCTGTCATAAGTGTCATCTGTCCAGGTGGTACTTTTATAAAAAGAAAAAAGACGCTGGATATTTTTTAAATGAAGGACTTTTCCAGCTTCTTGTAATAAATTTTCATTAAATTCATTGAGTTCTAGAAAAATTGTTTTCATATAGATTTGGATCTCCAGTGATGAAAGAATACTTTTAAGATTAAAAATGAGTCTCTAATGGGTGAAAAATGAGACGACCGATTTTTATCCAGATAAATGGTTTCTATTTGGCGCTCACAAATAGTGTCTTTGTCACGCAAAGCAATGAGAAGGCATCTAAATTCTGTTTCATAACGATTCCCATAAATTTCCTGTACCATTTTTTTAGAAAACTTTTCATTAAAGGCCCGATATCCAGATTGAGTATCTTGAGGTGCATGAGAGTAAAGCCTTCTTAAAAGAAAGGAGATAAGCATATTGGGAAGACGTCTCCTAAAAGGGATTTTTGTAAAATCTCTGCTGCCAATGACTACGCTTGCACCTTCTTGGATGCATGAGACGAGCTTTGGAATTTCTGAAGGAAGATGCTGCCCATCAGAATCAATGGTAACAAGGGCATCAAAAGAAGTATCTGACAGGGCATATTTTATTCCTTCCAGTAAAGCTATCCCTTTCCCTTGGTTTTGAGGAAAGGTAATTAAGTGAATCTTCTGACTGTTTAAGGATTGCAGCTCTTGAAGAATTTTACTTGTCTGATCTGTGGACCCATCGTCAATAAGAACTATAAAGCTGCATTGGTCTAAAGTTTTTTCAATAACAACTCGGCAATATTTCTCTACGTTATAACAGGGAATAATGGCCGTAATTTTCAACTGCACACCTCGACTAGCTTAAGTGAAAAAATAGTTATATAGTCGTTATTATGCAACCTAAAGAGATGCTTCAAGTAGCTTTTTCAAAAATAGCTTCTCCTTTGCATAAGGTGAGTATCGGTTCCAGGTTTTCGTTTAAAATGACAAGATCGGCTTCTTTACCTTTGGTAATGCTGCCCTTTCTATCAAATACGCGAGCTATTTTTGCGGGATTGGTTGAGCACATTTTTATCATATGTTCGATGGGACAGTTTAAATATTTATAGACATTTCTAAATGCCTGATCCATTTTTAAAATGCTGCCAGCTATAGTCCCATCTTTTAAAGCGGCCATTTCTTTGTTAACTATTACAGCTTTATCACCTAAAGTATATTCTCCTTCAGGCATGCATTTAGCCCTCATGGCATCTGTAACAAGTAAGACAAGGTCAGGCCCTTTAACTTGGTAGGTGAGATGGATCATAGCACCATGCAAATGCACTCCGTCTGCTATGATTTCTGCACTGATATGGTTATGCAAAAGGCAGGCTATAGAGCATCCAGGATTTCTTTGATGTATAGGTGTCATGGCATTAAAAAGATGTGTTGCGTAAGTAGATCCAGCCTCAATAGCTTCAATAGCTTTTTCATAACTTGCATAACTATGACCAATAGATGCTGTTACATTTTTCTTTTTTAAATACTGAATAAATTCTATTCCATTTTTTTTCTCGGGGGCTACTGTTACAATTTTAATTTTATCGCCAGAAAGAGTTTGCCATTTATTAAAAAGGATAATGTCTGGATCTAAAAAATAAGAGGGTTCGTGTGCTCCGGGTTTTTCAAAAGATAAAAAAGGGCCTTCTAGGTGAACTCCTAAGATTTCTGCCCCTTTTAAATCAGAGGCGCGTCTGATTGTCTGTAATACTTCTTCTATTTTAGCTTTTGGCTGCGACAAAGTAGTTGCTAAAAAGCTAGTTGTCCCTTCTTTGGGAAGGTTTATGCAAATATTTTGAAGGGCATCAATACTGTTATCCATTACATCAGAGCCATTAGCCCCATGAATATGAAGGTCAATAAATCCAGGTACTAAATGATGATTGGCAGGAAAGTGATATGTATTTTTTTCACAAAATTTTTGTAGTTGATCATGCGTGAAAATTTCTTGAATCTTCCCATCTTCAATTAAGACACCACCTTGCTTTAGCACCTTTGTTTCTGTATAAACTTTGAGCCCCTGAATTAAAAACCTTGTCATAGCGTTTCAGTAACTTTTTGCAAATTTTGAGGATTGTCTGGATCTAATCCTTTTTTTACAGCAAGCTTTGCAAAAAAGGGATATAACAGTTGTAAATACATCAGAGGGTCACATACCGGGTGAATGCTTTTAGGAACTATGATTACTTTATCAGAACAGGCGTGTATCGTTTTAGAATGTGTCTCATTAGCAATTAAAAAGGTTATTCCTTTTGCTTTTTGAATTTTCTTACAAGTTTCCATAGTAGTTGTCAGTGAGACGTCATTTTGAGCAAATAAAAGAGCATGAAAATCTTTTTTTACAAGAGCAAAAGGACCATGCAAAACTTCTGCGGAACTGAATCCTTCAGCATGAATAGAACATGTTTCTTTAAATTTTAAAGCAGCTTCCATGGCAATAGGGTGCGAGAAGCCCCTTGCTAGGACAAATAAGTTATTTACTTTCTCAAAAGCTTTAATAAGGCTCAATGAATTAACTTGAAGAGTGTTCTGCATTGCTTGAGGCATTTTTTGCAGTGATCTCAAAAGCAACTTATCTTCTGCAAGTTCAGCTACCATATGAATAGCTGCGCTTAAGGAAGTTAAAAAGCTTTTCGTGGCAGCAACTGCTTTTTCTTGACCCGCAAAAAGAGGAACGACTAATTCAGCTTCTTTGGCAAGCGGAGAGTTTACATCATTGACAAAACATAAGGTCAATGCTCCTTTTTTTTTTGCATAGCGTATATTTTCACATAAGTCAGGGCTTTTTCCTGATTGTGATATTGCAATAGCTAATGCATGTCGTAATTCAAGGGGAGATTGATAAATACTGACTGTGCTTAGTTGTTGAGAAGAAGTTATAAGGCCTAGTTTATTTTCTAAAAGATATTTAAGATAAAGTGCCGCATAGCCGGAGCTTCCTCTTGCCATAGTAAGGGCAAAGGCGGGTTTTTTCTTTTTTATATAAGAGACTATTTTTGAAAGAGTTGCATGGTTTTCTTGAAGCTGTAGTTCTATTTTTTGAGGAGATTCCTTTGCTTCAAGTTCCATTTGTGTGGTCATTTTTCTAAAACCTGCTTTCGTATCATGAAAATAGCTCCTTTGGGCGCATCATTTAACCTTTCTTTTATTCTACTTTTAAGGCTGTCTTCTAAAAAGGGTATGATAAAATTTGCAATGCCTCCAAATAAAGAGCAAGGTAGAGGCTTATGGGAAAATTTTTCTAATGCCATGCCTATTTTATTTATTTCTTTTCCTGCAAGTTGCAAAAGCTCTAAAGAAATAGGGTCATTTTCCTCTAAAAATTGTGTGACAATCAAGGCAAGTTCTGCAAAGTTCGTAGACTTTGCCTCATTTGCCCACACAACCATTTCATTTAAATTATTGTTAAAATGATCAAAGATAGCTTCTAACATAGGACTCTTATCTCCTCTGCCATCTTGCCATTGCAGGGTTTTTCGAATAGCTTGCATCCCAAGCCATGCTCCTCCACCCTCATCAGCGTGGGGAAATCCCCATCCGTTTACTTGTGACTCGGTGTTTTCAAAAATCTGATACCCGATAACACCTGTCCCAATAATAATGATATCTCCATCCTGGCCATTATGGGCTCCTAAGCAAGCTATAAAAGCATCTGATCGAAGACAAATACTTTTAAAAGGATGAGGCTTTTCTAAAAACTCTTTACAGGCAAATGGGATCTCTGTTCCTGCAAGCCCCATGCCGGCATGCAGATTAATAGTTGGATCGTCAATTTCAATTTTGGCCTGTTTCAAGGCACTATGTAGAGCATGAAAGATAGAATCCCATGCTTGACTTACCGATAAGCGAATGTTGGCAGGACCTGCCCTAGCACTTCCTAGAAGGTTGCCCTCAGCATCTTCTACAAGAAGCTTAGTTTTGGTGCCCCCACCATCTAACCCTATAAAAATATCTTTTTTCATATCCTTTTTCTAAAGCCTTCTTCAATTTCTTCCAAGGTTTTATGTTTTGTTTCAGGAAGATAAAAATAGGTAATTAGAAAATATATAAGGGAAAAAGTAGCGCTTAGCATAAAAATCCCTCCAAAGCCTATGTTTTGAGCCAAGGATAAGAAAAAAGAGGCGTAAATAGTAGAAGAGATAGAGTTTAAAAATAAGGCAACAGCCATCCCTTTGCTTCGCAAAGCATTAGGGAGTATTTCGCTGACAGCAAGCCATACAACAACGCCGGGTCCAATAGCGAAACTACAGATAAACCCAACAAGCGAAATTAAAATAACCGTTCCTTTAAAAGTTCCATCATCCAAGGCAAAGGAAGTTACTCCAGCAAAAAAAAGAGATAAGACAATGCCACCAGTTCCAATTAACAAAAGGGGCTTCCTTCCAATTTTATCAACAAGCACAAGAGCAAAAATTGTAATAATAAAATTGATCAGGCCTATTCCTATGCTTCCTAATAAAGAAAGTAAATTTGTTTGAAGTCCCGAGTCTTTTAAGATGATGGTAATAAACTGCAAAATGACATTGATACCGGTAAGCTGATTCAATGTTCCAATGCTAAGAGCTAAAAAAAGAGGGAGGAAATAGTGTTTTTGCCATGTGAATTTCTCTATGCTCGCATGAGTTTCTTGTTTTAACTCCTCCATTTCCTGGAACTCTTTTTCCGCTTCCTTTTGCAGCCTCAGCTTTTGCAAAATATTCTTTGCTTTTGATTTTTTCCCTTTAGAAAATAGCCAGACAGGAGATTCGGGTATAAATAAAGAGCCTAAAAATAATATAAATCCAGGAATGAGAACGCAGTAGAACATGCCTCTCCAATTACCACTGGGAGCTAGGAGAAGATTTATGGCATAGGCAAGCAATATGCCTAACGTCAGTATAAGTTGAAATAAGGCGAGCCCTCTTCCCCGCATATTTTTGGGTGTTGCTTCAGCTATATAAAGTGGAATTACAATCGTTATAATACCAATACTTATTCCCTGAATAAGTCTTCCCAATAGAAGAGAGGAAAAATTATAGGCTCCTGCTAGTAATATGGTTCCAATAATAACGATAATGGCAGCTAAAATAATCATTTTTTTTCTCCCTATCCAATCTGCCATTGGACCTGAGATAAGAGTGGCAATTGACCCGCCTCCTAATACGGCTGCGACAACAAGAGATGTTTGCTCTGTTGATAGCGGGATATCTTTTTGGATAAAAAGAAGAGCTCCTGATATCACACCGATATCATAACCATATAAAAGTCCTCCTAAAGCTGCAAAAAGTAAAATAAAGAAGGCAAAAGGTTTTTCACGAAACAGGCTCATGGCAATATCCCAAGTTGTGTAAAGGAAAATATTGCCAAATAAATTTTTTAATGTCTTGCGAATTAAAACTTTGCGGGAATCAGCCTAGATACAAACCCACCATGCATAATCATAGAAGCAGCGGCTATTGCATAAGATACTGATACAAAAGCTAGTCGGAGATCTGCATTAACTGAAGCTTTCATTAATGCCAAGTGTAAGAAATATCCTGCGATAAGAGGGAAATTCATAGAAGCGATAACACAAATTGCATTAGCAATAGGACGACATGAATGTAAAGCAGAGCTGACATTTCCTACTATTGTTATAAGATCTCTGCTTAATATTCCCTCTCCATAAACAGTAATAGCATCTAAAATAGCCTGCGTAATTAAATATGTATTTGTAATCTGTGAAAAAAGACTTTTTGAAATTTTGGGAAATAATGTGCCAACTTTAAGAAGTTTGGCTGCTTTATCTGAAAGATCTATAGTTTGAACTGCTGTAAATAAAGCGCAAGCTGGAAAAAATGTTTTTTCTGCAGAGTGGTTCCGGGCATGTGCGGAAATCCTAGTTTTTAAATCTGAGATAATATTTTCACAAAATGCTCTCTCAATACCATAAGAAAAAGCCGTAAGAGCAGACATTGTTTAACCTTTTGTTTACTTAAAGGGCAGAGATACTACCAGGTAAGAAGAATTGGGTAAAGCGATTCGTGGATAATCTTTAAAGTTGTCTAAAAGAAAAGAAAGTGTCATGAAGAAAAAATAAATAGCAGTATACTTTTTGCATGAAAGAAAGGGATATTTTTATTGGATCCATGTTCGGCCTGTTGGCGGCATTGAGCTATACCATCATGGCCACGTTGGTCAAGCTTTCTCCTGAGGTTAGAATTGAGGCCGTGGTCTTTTTTAGGAATGTAGTTTCCATGATTATTCTCTTGCCTTTCTTATTAAAAAAGAAGATCAGCTTAAAGACTAAACGGTTTAAGCTGCATACTTTTCGAGCAGTGGTTGGTATGCTAGGTCTTTATGCATACTTTTATGCTGTAAGAAACCTTCCTTTAGTAAATGCAATTTTACTGGCAAATACCAGCCCACTTTTTATTCCACTAGTGGTTTTACTGTGGATAAAAAGTAAGATACCTAAAAGAAGAATGGTTTTTTTGGGCCTTGGGTTTTTAGGAGTTGCTCTAATTTTAGAACCAAATCTTCATTTTCCACTTGTTCCAAGTATTATCGGTTTAAGTGCAGGACTTTTTGTAGCTATTGCTATGGTGAGTGTCAGATTGCTTTCAAAAACTGAGAAAACCGAAAGTATTCTTTTTTATTTCTTCATTTTTTCTATTATAATTTCTTTTTTCCCGATGGTTTTTACATGGGAGCCTTTTAGTGAGAAAATGTGGATCTATATTTTAGGAGTAGGCGTCGCTGCTACTTTTTTTCAATTTTTTATCACTAAAGCCTACACCTATATACCCGCTACGCAAGCTGGCTGTTTAATGTATATGAGTATTGTATTTGGGGGTATTCTAGGCTTTTTTCTTTTTGATACAATTCCTAAAATTACAATTCTCTTAGGAGCGTTCTTAGTAATTTTAGGAGGAATCTTAACATTGCTGGACAAAAAGGGAAGAATTATCCCGTCTAAAAAAAGTTAAAACTTTTTACCTTTTTTTTGAGCCAGCTCCCGAATGGTTTCTTTTAGCTCATCCATATTTATATTATTAACAGCAGATGTTTCCAATATAGGAGTACTTTCTAAGGAAACAGATTTTTTAAATTGCTTGCAGTGCTCGTCACTGTTTCCATCATCTATTTTATTAAGAACGACTAATGAGGGCTTTTGTAGTAGGTTAGGATTATAAGACTTTAGTTCACTTTGCAACGTGAGAAAGTCCTGCAGAGGATCTCTTTGATCTTGCGCTGCAATATCAATGACAAAAACTAAAACTTCCGTCCTTTCAATGTGTTTTAAAAAAGAAAGGCCAAGCCCTTTATCATGATGGGCCCCTTTGATTATTCCTGGAATATCCGCAATGAGAATACGTGAGTAATCATCAAATTCTACAAGTCCTAAATTAGGGGTTAACGTGGTGAAAGGGTAGGGGGCTATTTTTACAGGTAGCTTGGCAAGTTTTGAAATAATGGTTGATTTTCCAGCATTTGGCATGCCGACTAAACCAACATCTGCAATAAGTTTTAACTCTAGTTCAATTTCCTCTTCCCCGCCATCAGTACCCTCAGTGCATTGATTAGGTGCTCTATTCGTAGAAGATTTAAAATGGATATTTCCTTTTCCTCCTTTCCCACCTGAACAAATAGTAACTTGCTGTCCGTGCTCTGTTAAATCATAGAGGGCTTCATTGGAACTAGTTTTTTTGATAATAGTACCTAAGGGGACTTTTAGAATCTTGTCTTGGCCATCTTTTCCTTTTTTTTGATTAGATCCGCCTTGTCCGCCATTTTTGGCACGAACAATTTTAATATTGCGGTAATCTTCTAAAGAATAAACATGACAGTCTGCTTGAATAATAATGGAGGCCCCTTTGCCGCCGTCTCCGCCAGAAGGACCACCCTTAGGAATATATTTTTCTCTTCGCCATGCTACGACACCGTTTCCTCCTTTTCCCGCTATCAAGCGAAGTTGAACTTTATCGACAAACATGGCTGAAATCTATATTTTTTATGAAACTTGCTCTTGCGGCTGAATGGAAACGTAAGTTTTTTTCGTTTTATGAAATTTTACGATTCCATCTGTAAGAGCAAAAATGGTGTAATCACGACCCATGCCAACATTACTAGAAGGATGCCATTTGGTTCCTCTTTGTCTGATAATAATGCTGCCTGCAGAAACAAATGTACCGTCAGATGCTTTGACGCCTAATCGTTTTGCGTGAGAGTCTCTTCCGTTTCTAGTCGATCCTTGACCTTTCTTATGAGCCATTCTTTACTCCTTAGCCTAGTGCAATTTCGGTTATTTTTACCTGAGTGTAGTTTTGGCGATGACCTTTTGTCTTATGGTAATTTTTTCTTCGCTTGTATTTAAAAGCAATTACTTTAGGTCCTTTTGCTTCACCAATAAATTCGCCTCGAACAATGCAATTTTCCACGTTCGGAAGGCCTATCTTTGTCTCTTTTCCATCATTTAGGAAAAGAATTTCTTTAAATTCTACTGGTTGATCGGGAGAGATGTCTAATAGCTCGACATTAATAACATCTCCTTTTTTCACTTTATACTGTTTCCCGCCAGTTTTTATAATCGCGTACATTTAGTCCTCCTGACCACAAAGAGCAGTTATTTTATAAGATGATTCTTGTACTCGTCAACAAGAATCCTTTGAAATGGTTATTTTAACTATCTTAAAAAAATATTTTGCAAATTCTTCCTATAAAAGGGCAGAATCTTTGAGAATAATATGATGTATAATGTCTTTTACTACTGGAACAAGTTCAGGATTAATGCTTTTAGTAGTTGCTATTATTTTCTTTTGAGAAGCACCCTGGCCATTTGCATATAAGACAGTGACCGATTTTTCAAGCAGTTCCAATAAATTACTACCATTCTTGTCTTTACATTTTGCAAGACTGATAGTGAAGTCCTCAAAGGGATCTATACATGGGGAAGTATTCTCATGACGGGAATTAACTGGTTGTGTCATTGCTTTGCTCCATAAAAAATTGTTTGAAGAAGGAATATAGTAAACTTTCTAGTAAACTGCATTAAAATTTCAGCTTTTTCCTTTTATCAAAAAATAATGCGATAAAATAGCTGGTGGTAGCAGTCAGTGCAATGGTAGCTCCAATTGGCCAGTTTAGCTCATAGGATAGAACTAGCCCAAAAGTATTAAAAAAAGCACAAAAAAGAATAGATAGGACAATTAAACTTTTTAATGTGTTGGTGAAAAGATTGGCAATTAAAGGAGGGAGGGCTAGCAGGGCGATAACTAAAATTGTGCCAATGACCTGAACCAACAGCACAATTGATACGGCAACTAGGCAAAGAAGTAAAAAATAAAGTTTATTTACTGGAATTCCTTGCAAATGAGCTTGCTCCTCGTCAAATGAAACAGCTAACAGTTTTTGAAATTGTGTAGCAACAATTGCAAAAATGGCCAAGTCAAGGGCGAAAAGCATCCAGAGATCTTGTGCTGTCGTCCATAAAATATTTCCAAAGAGAAAGTTAAAAAGCTCAACATTGTAGCCTGGTGTAAGAGAAATAAAAATGACACCAATAGCCATACCTGATGCCCAAATACTTGCTATAACAGCATCCTTTCTTTGCCTGTACTTTAAGTGGATCCACCCAATCAAGAGGGCTGATATAACGGCGGCTAAAAAAGCTCCATAAAGAGGGTTGAGCCAAGTAATGCCATGTTTCCTTTGCAGCCATAAAAAAAGGCCCATTCCACTTAAGACTGAGTGGGCAATGCTACCAGATAAAAAAACGAGGCGTTTTACTACAACGAACGATCCTATCATTCCACTGGCTATAGAGGCTAAAAGTCCCGCAAGTAGAGCAGTTTGAAAAAATGGACTGTTAAAAATTTCAAGCAGGTTCATTCTTTGTCCTTTATTAGCGGTGGGTGATAAAGTCCAAGAGCAAAATGTTCACATACATCTTTAGGAAGATAGGTAGTCACTTTTTTTTCCACAGCAACCACCAGTTGAACTTCTTTGATGACTAAATTAAGATCATGGGTAACATGTAAAATAGTTTTTTTACCTTTAAAATCGTGTAAAGCTTGAAAGATAATGTCTTTTGTTTTCGTGTCGACATTTGCTGTTGGCTCATCAAAAAAAAGAAACAAAGGATCAGAAGCTAGAGCTCTTGCTATTAGTGTTCTTTGCGCGAGACCTCCTGAAAGCTTACCAAAGGGAGTCTTTCTAAAATCATCAAGCCTCATTAATTGTATTGCCTCATTTGCTTTGCTAATTTCTTGCTTGCTAAAGCCTTGGAAAAAACTATATTTCGCAAGGCATCCTTGCAGAATAACTTCTTCGACAGTAATAGGAAAAGCTCTGTCAAATGCATTTACTTGTGGTACATAACCAATTCTATTTTTAAACTTTTCTGGCGATTTCCCAAAAAGCCTAATAGAGCCTTTATGATAGCGTAAAAATCCCATAATAAGTTTAAGGAGTGTTGTTTTGCCGCCACCATTTGGCCCAATAATACCTACATAAGAACCTTCCTCTATAGTGAGGTTGACATCCTCTAAAATTTTGGCTGTTTCATAAGCAAAGTCTAAAGAGGTAATTTCAATTGCTTTACTCATTGCTTTGTACCACCAAATTAGCAAGGTAGAGCATATTGCTTATGTAATCACTTGCATAAGGGTTAAACTCATAAATAGGTAGTTGCAATCGCCTAGAGACGACCTCGGCACTTTTTTGAGAAAATTGAGGTTGGGATATGATGAGTTTTACATGAGAATTTTTTGCTACTTCAACTGTTTCATCTAATTTTCTAGGTAGGGGGTCTTTGCCTTCAAACTCAATAGCTATTTGTTCGCAGTTGTAGTCTCTGCAAAAATAACCGAATGCAGGGTGAGTGACTAGAATTTTTTTGTTCTCAATGGGATTTAGTAAATTTTCTATTTCATCATTTAAATCATCCAGCTCTAAAAGCAGACTTTGTAAGTTCTGCCTATATAGAGAAGCATTTTTAGGAAATCTATTCATAAGAATTTTTGCCACAGCTATCGCTTGCTTTTTCATAAGGATAGGGCTTAGCCATACATGAATGTCTTTGCTTTCCTTATGATGATGCCCTAAACAGCAATCGCCAATAAGTTCAATGTCAGTTTTAACATCATAAATAAGGAGATGTTTATTTTTCTGTTGTAAAGAGGGAGCTATAGCCTTCTCAATTGGTTCTCCAATCTGAAACCATACATCAGCGTTTCCCGCATCTTTTACTTCTTTAGGTGTAGGCTCATAAGAATGAGCATTAGCACTAGGGGGAATTAATGTTTTTACTTGAAGAGTGTCGCCTGCAATTTTTTTTACAAAAAATGCATAAGGTTCAATCGAGACCAAAACGGAAGGTTTGACAATAGATTCGCTTTTTGAGGTACAACTGGAAAGCCCTAAGAAAATCACTAAAAAGAAGTAAAATGTTTTTTTATATTTTTCCATACAAATAAATAATGCCTGAAAATTGGTTTTTCAACCAGAATTCCCCATTTAACGGTCTATCATCTTAATGATTTCTCTTATTCGGCGGTAATTTATTTTTCAAAGGTTGCTGATTTTCTTATTTTTCGATAATCTTGTAACCCTTCTTTGGAGGAGTGTCCGAGCGGCCGAAGGAGCACGCTTGGAAAGCGTGTGTGCGCCACAAACGTACCGTGGGTTCGAATCCCACCTCCTCCGTCATTATCTAATTAATTAAAATTAATTAGTCTATCTTTAGTTGCGCCTATAGCTGGCTATGGTCTTTTACTTTCTTCAGAGCAAATTGAAAAAGCATGGAAATTAGGCAAAAGAAAGAAAAAATGGTTGGCACTTACGTCTTTATTTATCTTTTTAGCAATTATTCTAGGATGGTTGAGATGAAACGCCTCTTTTTTTTACTTTATGAGTCTTTCTTTTTTGCTTTACTTTTCAATAAATTAATTTGTTTTAATTCAGAAAAGGGTTTTTGTTGAGAATTAGCCTATTTTATAGTAGTATGCTTCGCTTTAAAAATATAAAAATGGTTCGAAACAATGGCAAGTTCCGTAAATCCTAATAAAGAAACAACATCTTTACATCATGATATAATACGTGACGAGATTGATGAAACCGTCAAACTTATAGAACAAGCTAAAAAAGAAAAGGATTTTCTTTGGTATACTTCGAATGAAGTTCTTAGCGCTTGCCGAGATGCAATTTTGCAGGACAAAAAAGAAATTGTTCAAATCTTCCTGAATGCAGGAATGCGACCTGATACAGATGCTTATGTTTTTGGTAATAGAGGCTTTAGGTATCCCTTAATATACTTTGCGGCAAAGGTAAACAATCTTCGTATTGTGCAATTGTTAGTTGAAAAGGGAGCGCGAATAAAACAAAGAGAACGTCCTTGTTTTAATGAATCAGATCATCAAGAAGCAATGCGTATAGCCATTGAAGAAGGTCATGCCGAAACGGTGCAGTACCTATTAGAAAATGGCGGGAATGCAGATGGGAGCTTTAAAGGACAGCACGGGTTGCGGTTTCTTGGTGAAGCTGCTATGAAGGGCCATAAACAAATAGTGGACCTGTTGGTTCAGCATGGCGCAGATATTAATCGTGCATTGTCCAGTATTTTAGCAAACTTTACAGCCCGGTACATCCCTCGCGATAAGAAAATTTCCTATGATGATTACTATAGATCCGTTCAAATGTTATTAGATCATGCATGCGGCACTGATTTTTCTGGAGTAAAAGATGGTCTTGAGTTTTTAAAGCATTTGAAGGCTGATATCTCTAATTTTAACTTTGTAGGAATGTCAATAGATGGTGTGCCTATTACTAGAGAAATGCTTCTTCAGCAAGGATTCCAGGGAGTCGAAGGGGCTATTTTTACTGAAAACGATATTAGCCATATAGAAGATGAAGAAAAGCGCACAACTATACAAAGGCACTTGGATATAAAGTTTCAAGCACAAGGAAAAATTGTCTATGACAATGGTATAGTGAACTTGGTTCCTTTAGCAGATGCTGCGAAAAATGGGTTTTTAGATGTAGTTCAAGTTCGTCTTTCTACAGGAGTAAACCCTAACCAAACAACATCAGCAAGATTTTCAGGATGCCCAGCAATTGTGGCAGCAGCGCAAAAAGGCCATTTTGAAGTGGTGGCAGCATTAGCTCAACATCCTCAAATAGATCCAAAAATGCGAGTAGAAGCATCTAATGAAGCGCAAAAGCATGGCTATATAAAAATTGCCGAGTATCTAAGCAACTTCAATATCAATGAACTAAATCGTTATGGAAATGCCTTAATTCATGAAGCTGCCGAAAAAGGCGATATAAATCAAGTGCAAGAACTTCTTCAAAGAGGAGCTGATATTAATCTAGCAAATAGAAGTGGAGAAACCCCTCTTTGTATTGCTGCTTCAAATGTTGGAAGTATTGAATACAATGCCATCTCTAGCAAGCATCTAAGCCTAATTAAATGTCTTTTGGCAAATGGTGCTGATCCAAATAAATATGTAGGAACGTCTCCTTTAGAAAGAGCTGCTATGGGGGGAAGCTTTGAAGCTATGTCCGTCCTTTTAGAAGTAACTTACAAGAGTGATAAAACAGAAACAATTATCCATGATTTAAGTACGGAAGAAATAAGAGTACCTTGGTTTGTCCCTCTCATGTTTGAATCTTATGGGTCTGAACAATGGCTGTCAATCTTAGATCTTCTAGCAAGACATGGAGCGGATTTAAATGCGGCCAATGCTTATGGGAATAGAACCCTATTGTCTCTGTTGATTAAGGAATTATCCTGTATTGGCATCACAAGAGAAGAACTGATATTATCTAGACCTTTTACTGATGATCTAATTGAGCGAGAAAAAAAGAAATTTGAGGTAGCTCTTGAGCAGTTGAACTGTCTTCTTAAGAAAGGCCTTGATCCTAAGGTTACCTATGGGCCTAAAGAAAAAACTGCCTTGCATGATTTTATTGAGGAGGTTGATCTATCTTTTCTTCCCAATGCAACGGAAGCTGTAATTGAAAGACTGATGCAAGCAGGAGCGGATATTAATGCTCCTGATGTTGATGGAATGACCCCTTTACATGTAGCTGTAATGGCGGAGAATTTAACAGCAGCTGCCTGTCTAATCAGTAAAGGTGCAGACGTAGATTTGAAAAATAAGGAAGGGAAATCTCCATTAGAAATGGCTGGAGGGGATGCTGGCATACTTGCTGCACTTCAAGAAAAAAATACTGCTGCTAAAAGTTGATCGGCAAGTTAATAAAGTAACTCTCAGTATTCAATAAGGGTTTGTTGAGAGTTGTTGAGGCATATACAGGAAAATAATTCGGCAGAATCCTGAAGATACAACTTGTTCCTATATTTTCGATAATAAATTAAGATGTCATCTTAAAAATTAAATCTTTTATCTGAAATGGAAGATGTTCTCACAAAAATCAAATTTAAAAATGACACATATACTAAAAAAAGAGGAACTCCAGCTTTATTAAAAATGTCATGTAGCATATGTGAACACATCATAATGTATTATCAAAAAGATGGTCCAGGCCCTTTAAAAAGGTGTTATTTAGATAGAATTTTTTATCCTGAAGATTTGGCTAAATTGCAAAATTATTCTTTCGATAAAAAAAATTGTCCATCGGTTAAATGTCCTCAATGCAAACAGCTAATTGGATTTCCTATTATTTATGAAAAAGAAAATAGGCCCGCCTTTAAATTGGTGCAAGGCGCATTTTCCTTAAAAAAAATCCCAAATAAAGTATGTAGTTGAAAGCTATGTGGCTTTGTAAATTTTTTTTTTATTACATGCAGCTTTAAAAAAGTAGATCTACTTTTAAATTAAGGTAAGGAGTAGCATTTTTTACAAAAAAAAGAACTAGGAGCTAAGCATGTTAAATACTTATGGTATTCGCTCGATTAATACAAAGACTTTTAATACAAGATTTAATGAAGCGCTGTTTTTCCCTCGGCCTTTAAGAAATATTGCTGTTACAGCTTTGCGCATTAACAATTTTGCTTTGAATATATTAGGTTATATTCCGGGTGTTTCAATTATATCGGGTTGCATCCGCATGGTAATAGGACTAGCTATTGTTAGCATTACAACCGCTATTGGTGATAGGAATGCTGAGTCAGGGGCCATTATTGGACGGTGGTATGATGAAGCTATTTTAACTGGAATTGCACAAATTGCCCGAGGCACTTTAGAGGCAACAGTTCCTTTTGGATGTATTGTAAATGGAATATTGGACGTTATAGCAACTCCCTTTAACATAACCAAAGAGATATACCACCCTATAGAATGTCAAGAAAGTATAGATAGAGGCTATTTTACTCATAATCGTCCACACCCTGAAGTTAGCTATCCTTTTCCACTTTTTCTTTTGCACTTAGCTTAATTGACATCCTCCTCTCCATGAAGGAAGAGGTTTTTCGGCGCAGTTTGATAAAATTTGCCGTACCTAGGATAGACTATTACCTGAAAAGGATCCTTAATTTACTTATGCGTAATTTTAGAAGTTGTCTTTTAGTAAAAGTGTTTTTTATAGTTCCCTCGAATTTGTGAAAAATTAATTAAGAGGTTTCTATGTCTAGTCCGTCAATATCATTGCAAGATGTTATAAGCCAATGTCAAAATCAACGGTGGGAAGAGATGCCAATGCACTTCCCCTTTAAGGATCCGGCTCCACTAATATTAATGGTAGCTTGTCGTCAAACACATGAAGAAAATAGTGAATATAGCCTTGAAGAGTTTAATGATAAATTACTGACAACAATAGAGACTCTAGCTTCTCTGTTTAATTGTGTAAATTTAGCAGATTTTTTAGGAGCTTACATACTTGCAAAAATACAAGTGAAAGATGATCAAGTAGCAGCAAAAATCGATGAGTATGTAAAAAAACATGCTGCGGTATTAGGGTGGATGCTCCAAGATGAATCTGTACCAGAAGAAATAAAGAAAGCAACTATTGAGAATTTCCCCTTTATTACTGAAGTAACACTAACTCCCAAAGAGGAGATTCCAAACCAGATGCAGTGTGTAGTGCAGTAATAATTTTATCCATTGTTGTGAGTACAATTGTATTATGCTGTGCTATCAAAAGGATCGTCCCGGTCCTTTAAAAGAGATGATACCTGGACATTTTCTTTGAAAAAAGCTCGATAAAACTTTCTATAAATTTTTTATAGCAAAAATTACTAAGAAAAATATTGCCTTTTTTTTTCTACAGAGATACATCCCTAATTAAGTAGGGGATTATGAAAAAGACGATTCTTTTTTCTGTTATTATTCTGGCTGTAACAGCAATTATCATAGCTATTATTGTTTATGCTTATAAAGAAAGAGAAGATCGCAATGAGATTACCCTTTTTGGCAATGTTGACGTCCGCCAGGTAGATATTGGCTTTAGAGTAAGCGGACAGGTAGATGAGCTTTTTTATGAGGAAGGGGATAAAGTAAAAAAAGGGTGTTTAATGTGCACCTTAAATACAACTCCTTATGATAGCCAGCTTCAGGAGGCTATCGCTGCTGCTAAAGCAATTCAGGTGAATTTAGATAATGCTGAGATTTTATTACAAAGGCGCTTGGAGCTGATAGATATTGGAGGAGTTTCTCAAGAGGATTTAGATGATGCCGAGGCCAATCGAGACCAGCTATATGCAAATCTGCTTCAAGCCAAAGCTGCAATAGCAGTTGCCAAAGACAATCTAGACTATACTAAAGCATGCGCACCAACTGATGGAATCATTCTAACTCGCATTCGTGAGCCTGGGACGGTCGTTAATCCAGCTGATCCCGTCTATACACTTTCAGTAATTTCTCCAGTATGGGTCCGCGCCTTTGTTGATGAGCCAGACTTAGGGAAGGTATATTATGGTATGAGAGCTACCGTCTTTACTGATAGTGGTAGGAGGTATGAAGGACAAGTCGGATTCATCTCTCCTGTTGCTGAATTTACACCTAAGACTGTAGAAACCCTACAATTGCGCACAGACCTTGTATATAGGCTACGGGTTTATGTAAACAATCCGGATCACGGTCTTGTGCAAGGGATGCCAGTAACTGTCAAACTAAGTATTAGGTGAGCCTTGAGTGAGTTACTTGTGGAAATCAAAGAGCTTTCCAAGGTGTTTCCTAAAGAAGAAAATCCTGCCTTAAAAAATATTAATGCCGTTATCCCCAAAGGACAAATTGTTGGATTGGTAGGACCTGATGGAGCTGGAAAAACAACTTTGATGCGGCTAATGGCCGGATTATTAATTCCTACAGAAGGCTCTATCACTGTTCAAGGGCATGACACAATAAAAGAAGCGGAGTTTATTCATTATGTTACTGGATACATGCCGCAAAAGTTTGGTCTGTATGAAGATTTAACAGTGCAACAAAATCTTAACCTTTATGCCAGCTTGCGTAATGTCATAGGAGAAGAGAAGATGCAGGCTTGTGAAAAACTTCTGCATTTTACAAGTCTTGCTGAGTTTACCGACCGACTAGCCAGAAATCTTTCAGGGGGAATGAAACAAAAGTTAGGCCTTGCCTGCTCTCTTATTAAGAAACCAGAGCTGCTTCTTTTAGATGAGCCAAGTGTTGGGGTTGATCCTATTTCAAGGCGTGAACTTTGGAAGATGGTGGAACAACTAGTTAAAGAAGGGATCTCTGTTGTTTGGAGTACTGCCTATTTAGATGAGGCTGAAAGATGTAATAATGTTCTTTTGTTGAATAAAGGAGAGCTTCTTTATAACGGAGATCCAAAAGAGCTTACTGAAAAAATGTCCGGAAAAACTTTTGAGGTCATAGGAATTGAAGGAGACCGTCGCAAGTTACTTTTTGAGCTTTTAAAAGAAGAAAATGTAATGGACGGGGTAATCCATGGGCGTGATCTTCGCATTGTTTTAAAAGAAAAAGGAAAAGTAGAAAAAGATGTACAAATAAAGGCAGCGCCTCCTCGCTTTGAAGATGCTTTTATCAATATTTTGCAAGGTGTTCCTAAAGGGGAGTCCAAGCTAGCTGAAAGAGCTCCTCTTGTAGAAAATGAGTCATCCATGCCGATAGTAGCTGATAATCTTACGAAAAAATTCGGGAATTTTACTGCTGTTGATTCTATTTCTTTGAATATTCAGAAAGGAGAAATTTTTGGCTTATTAGGACCTAATGGGGCTGGCAAGACGACAACATTTAAAATGCTTTGCGGTCTTTTAAAGCCGACAGCTGGGAAAGCATCAGTCAATGGAGTAGACCTGCAAAAGGCACCAGGTGTTGCTCGAGCAAATATTGGATATATGGCGCAGAAGTTTTCTCTCTATGGAAATTTAAATGTCGAACAGAACCTCAACTTCTTTGCTGGAATTTATAACTTAGAAAAAGAAGAGAAAAAACAAGCTATAGAAGAGATGATTGAGATCTTTTACTTGAAAGACTACCTTCACCATCCTTCTGAGTCATTACCACTAGGCTATAAGCAAAGACTTAGTTTGGCTTGTGCTAATATGCATCATCCCAAGGTATTATTTTTAGATGAACCTACTTCAGGTGTTGATCCCGTTACCAGAAGAGAGTTTTGGAATCATATTAATGGGTTAGTAGCCAAAAAGGTAACTATTATGATTACAACCCACTTTATGGAAGAGGCGGAATATTGCGATAGAATTGCCCTAGTCTACAGAGGGAAAATTATCAAAATAGACACTCCTAATGCCCTTAAAGACCAGGTGAAAACTTCCGATAATCCCAATCCTACTTTAGAAGATGTGTTTGTTCAGATGATTGAAGAATACGATGAAAACTCTAAAAAGGTGAGTTGAGTCAAATGGAAAATAAACCCGTTGATCAGCAAGTACAGGAAAATCGGAAAGGCAAAACTCGTCGAATAACAGCCCTTATTATCAAAGAGTTTCTGCAAATTATGCGAGATCCAAGTAGCCTCTCTATCACTGTGTTTTTACCTTTACTTCTCATTTTTTTATATGGGTCAGGAGTGTCATTAGATTTAGATCATTTAAGAATGGGTCTCGTTTTAGAAGATACCTCTCCTGATGTACAAAGTTTTGCTGCATCAGTAACAGGCTCTCGTTATTTTGATGCAAAAATCGCAAGGGACAGAAGAGAACTTATAGATGATATTACAAGGGGGACTCTTCGAGGAATGATTGTTGTCCCTTCCTA
Source organism: Chlamydiae bacterium CG10_big_fil_rev_8_21_14_0_10_35_9 (assembly GCA_002773835.1). Classification (GTDB taxonomy): domain Bacteria; phylum Chlamydiota; class Chlamydiia; order Chlamydiales; family SM23-39; genus 21-14-0-10-35-9. The sequence continues at coordinate 19,733 of PFAC01000033.1, forward strand.
TTTTACCCAGTTCAGAAATAGACCAGATAAAATTGCTCCTATTCAGGTAATTGCAGATGGCAGTGAAACAAATACAGCCAATTTTGTGCTAAATTATGCAGCAGGAGCTTTCCAAAGCTGGATTGCACAAGAGGCTCATATAACGGGCATCCCAGATGCATATCCCCTTATAAATACACAACCAAGATATTGGTATAATGAACAATTAGAAAGTCGCTTTTTTCTTCTTTCCGGATCTCTTGCAATCATCATGACCTTAATTGGAGCTCTTTTAACAGCGTTGGTTGTGGCAAGAGAGTGGGAGAGGGGAACTATGGAAGCTCTTATGTCGACAACAGTAGGCATTAAAGAGCTTGTGATTGCCAAGATGATTCCCTATTTTGTTCTTGGAATGATTTCCATGGCTATTTGTGTTTTAATTTCTGTGGTTTTTTATGGCTTGCCGCATCGAGGCTCATTTCTTATGCTTGCTCTTGTTTCGGCTCTTTTTTTATTTTGCTCTTTAGGTATTGGCTTGATGATTTCTACTCTTACAAAAAATCAGGTCTTTGCCTATCAAATTACTCTTGTTGTGGCTTTTTTACCTGCTTATATTTTGTCTGGATTTCTTTTTGATATTCACAGCATGCCCAAGTGGATTCAAGTGATTACCTACTTTATTCCTGCAAAATATTTTGTGCAAAGTCTGCAGAGCCTTTTTTTAGTAGGAAATGTCTGGAGCTTATTGTTTTGGGATATGATGCCCATTGTGGCATTTGGGATCC
>PFAC01000033.1:20560-27945 GCA_002773835.1 Chlamydiae bacterium CG10_big_fil_rev_8_21_14_0_10_35_9
TACTTTTGCGGCAACCTTGGATGTAAAAAACGTGCCTATTGGTATTCTTAATCGGGATAACGGAGAACACGGTTTTAAACTGGTGGAAAGATTTTTTGGCATTGAGATTTTTAACCCGGTTCACTTCCTTAGAGGAGTAGAAGAGATAGGCCCTTTTATTGACCGGCAAAAAGGCTTGATGGTTCTTTCTATCGATGAGCAATTTTCCCGCAATCTTGATGCTGGAAAGCCGGCATCAGTGCAGCTTATTTTCGATGGCCGAAAAACCAATACCGCGCAAATTGTAGCTGGATATACAGGAGAAATTGTTAATCAATATAATCGAGATTATTTATTTAATTTAAATGAAACGATTCAAAATATCCAGCTAGTACCTAGAACATGGTTTAACCCCAACAGATTGTATTATTGGTATAATATACCTTGCCTTGTCGCTATTTTATCTATGCTGACCTGTCTTGTTGTGACAACTCAGTCGGTGGCAAGGGAAAGAGAACTAGGCACTTTTGATCAGTTGCTTGTTTCACCACTTGTCCCTTTTGAAATTTTAGTAGGAAAGACTGTTCCGGGAATTATTGTAGGGATGTTTGAAGGTACGGTAATGCTTGTTGCGGGAACTCTTATTTTAGGTGTTCCTTTTACAGGATCTATTTTAATGTACTTTTTTAGCCTTTTAATCTTTGTAAGTTCTATCAGTGGAGTCGGTCTTTTCATCTCTTCTCTTTCAGCTACGCAGCAGCAGGCTATGCTGGGAACATTTATTTTTATGTTACCGGCCGTCCTTCTTTCTGGTTATGCAACACCCATTGAAAATATGCCCACATGGCTGCAGCCGGTTACTTATATTATCCCTTTGAGATATATGTTAGTTATTTCCAAAGGATTATTCCTTAAGGCAATGCCAGCTAGAATTGTTTTTGAAAATATTTGGCCGCTTCTCATTATCAGTTTTGTAAATCTTGTAGGAGCTGGTTGCTTTTTCCGAAGGAGGATTCAGTGAAAAAATATCCATGCTTAATAGTAGCCTTTTTTTTCTCTAGCTGTATGGTAGGGCCTAATTATAAACCTCCGGAAAATAATGTAGCAGACACTTGGTCCTCTAATGATGTCAGTAATACTATCTCTACCAATCCCATAACGACAAAGTGGTGGGAAGTATTTGAAGACCCTCTATTAGATAAATATATTGCTCTAGCTACAGAAAATAACAACGATGTACTAACAGCTATATCTCGAATCTTACAGGCAAGGGCGCTTCGTAAAGTAGAAGCTTCTTCTTTTTTTCCACAAATTAATGCTGATGTGAATGCAACAAGAACTTACTTCAGTAAAAATGGCCCTATTTTTGATATTGGATTGGGGGATGGAGCTGTCTCTGACACGCCGGGGCTTCCTTTTGCACTGCAAGCTCCGCAAACCCAAAATCTGTATAATATTCTTTTTGATGCTTCTTGGGAAATTGACCTATTTGGAAAAACAAGAAGAAAAGTGGAAGCTGCTAACGCACTTATTGGAAGTGCTATTGAAGAGACAAATGATACGTTAATTTCTGTAATGGCAGAGCTGGCCCGCAATTATATGGAGCTTAGGGGCTATCAAGAAAAGGCCAGGCTTATCGAAGAAAATATTTCTCTTTTAGAGCAGAAGTCTTGTCTTGTGCGGAAACAATTCGAAGCAGGTTATACAAATCGGTTGGATGATGAAGATATTTTAGCAACGCTAGCAACTGAGCGAGCCTTGCTGCCAGATATACAAGCAAAGATTTATAAAAACATTTACACTATTTCTATTTTAATCGGCGAAGTTCCTGAGAGTCTAGTAGATGAGCTTCTCATATCTAAACCTTTGCCTAAAATTCCTGAAGAGATAGCTGTAGGGCTTCGCTCTGACTTGTTGAGAAGAAGGCCTGATATTCGCAAATCAGAAAGAGACCTTGCAGCAGCAACAGCAAATATTGGGGTAGCAGTTGCTTCTTTTTTCCCCACATTTACACTTTTTGGTGCTGCAGGGTTGCAGTCGCTCATGTTAAAAAACCTTTTCTCTCTTGGTAGTAGAACCTGGGCATTTGGAGGAGATATCAATATGCCTATTTTTCAGGGTGGAAAACTAATCGGAAACTTGCAAGCTAAAAAAGCAGAGACAGCAGCTGTAGCCCATACTTATCAGCAAACTGTTTTACAGGCATTAGAAGAGACTGAAAGCATCATCGTATCCTATACTCAAGATTTGGAAACGGCTAAAGAAAAAAAACAAGCAACAGATAGATACCAAAAATTAGTTTTTCTCAGCCGTGAGAGAAATGCTAAAGGGCTTACTAATCGACTTGATTTGATAGATACTAAAAGAAAGCTCAATGAGGCAGAGCAATCTTATCTAGACACTAATATTACAACACTTGTTGATCTTATTACTCTTTATAAAGCCTTAGGAGGAGGTTGGGAAGTAGATTTTTCATCTGAAAGTTAAGGTTCTTCCTTACCAAAGATAATAAAGTTCCAAATAGAATGCTTTTTCTCATGTTCTTTTTTCATACATTGCAAAGTAGCTGTTACTTCTTTTACCGATAAAAGAACAATTAGAAGCATCAAACAAGCAATGAAAAGGCATATAAAACACCAATATCTAACGACTAATGGCTGCAAGAGGATAAGTATAATACTAGTGATACCAACGGGAATCGCTAGAACACCAAAAGAAAGCACAACCCAAGGCTTGCTTTTCCATCTGTCAACACCTCCTTGCCAGGCAAGTATTACTTCTAAGAAATAAGCGAATGCTCCGAGTCCTGCATCTGGAAGAGGAAATGCTCTAGACACTTTTGAAGTGAGTACTTTAGCTGTCCCGTCTCCAAAAAAAGGATCCCAAACTGTGAAAATATATCCTAATTGGTAGGTATCCAAATAACGAGCCAAAAACCAGCAGGTCATCGCTAAGAAAATAACAGGCACTCTATGAGTCCAAGAAGAGGGGTTATAGGACCAGCCTTCGGGAACTACACTTTGTGAAGTACTCTTTTTTTCTAAAAAAAGAAAAGCAAGAATAGTCACAATTGATCCAATAAGAGTATCGTTAAGATAAGTTCCGCTTGTAGGATACCAGAATATAAGAGGAGAAATATGGAGCCACATCCCTAGCAGAAAAAAGGGAATAAAATACAAAGAAGATGGCTTCAAAAAGGAAAGGAAGCCCAAGCCTATAAGAATGCCGGCAGACCAAATATCATTATAAAAAACATCATCTTGAAAATTATAGGTAAAAGCTGTGGCTATTAGCCAAAAACCAATAGCAATAATAATCAGCGAAAGCTCTTTTCTATTCATCGTCTTTTATTTTGGAAGGATGTTCAAGCTTATTTTTATCGTACCATACAATGGGCTCTTCTTTTAAAAAATCTACCCATTTAGGAATAGTTTCTTTCAACATTCGTTTTGGCTCCCAATTAAGAAGCTCTTTTGCTTTAGAAATATCCAATTCATAGTGATCATCAGAAATAGAAATCATCCACGGCTCAATAAATCCCTTTTTAAGGAAAGGAAGATGTTGCTTACACCAGGCGCCTATTTTAGCTATAAATTTGGGAATGCGGTAAGTTTTCCACTCTTTTCCCAATGCTTGAGAGATTGCTTTTTGCACTTCATGATAGCTTAAAGTACTAGGCTCTCCCATAAGCATTGTTAACTCTTTAGGAAGTTCTTTTCTTTTTTGAATGATGCTGTATATTGCATCTACTAAGTCATCTAAGTGGACAAAAGCAGACCCATGTGTCAAGTCTCCTGGAAAAAAGTGTCCTTCCAATTGATCTTCATAAATTCTTTGTGTTTGATGGGCTAAAGGAATGGAGTGACACATATCATCGTATACGCCAGCTATTCGTAGGATAACGTAGGGAATGTCTTTACATAAGTCTTTAATTAGCTTTTCTGTAATTACCTTAGATTTAGGATAGTTCCACTTAGGTTCAAGAGGGGATTCCTCATTGATTTTTTCTCCTTTTTTACAAGGAGCATGTACTAACATGGAACTAGAAAAAATAAATTGTTCAATCTCAAAACGCTTTAGCAATCCTTCTAAAAACTTTTTTGTGCCATCAATTGTTATGCTTTGATATTTATCCCAGTGCCCTTTAGAAAAATTATAGTAAGCAGCCAAATGAATCACAGAAAGTATCTTGTTGCCAAATCTTTCTAAAATGATATCTAAGTTTTCTTCGATATTTTTTTTAGAGGCTAAGTCTATGCCGACGAGTTCAATACCAGGCAAGTGACCTACAAGATAGACGTCAATACCTATAATTTTAAACTCTTCAGCAAATCTTTCTGCACATCGAAAGCCAATTCTTCCTGTACAGCCGGTAATGAGAATTACTCCTTTTTGTTCTTCAGCCATAAATCCTTTTTAATGTTTTTTAAAGAAATGAATTTCTCTCTCGTGCTTTTCAGCAGCTTTACGGGTATTAAAAGTTCCTAAATTTCTTCTTTTGCCAGTTTTGGGATCTTTTTTTTGAGAGTATAGTCGATACTTTCCTGAAGGAAGCTTTCTTATCATTTCTTATTTCCTGTAATTGGTTTTTCCAAGTCTTTTCTTGGGAGTTAACAGATAATTCAATGGATGTCAATTGATCTCATTTAGATAAATCCAGCAATCAAGATCTAAATAAAAATAACCCAAATATCGAATAATCCTGAATAGCTGGAAGGAAAGATAGTTTCTTAAAAAGTAAGGCACCTGGAATGGCGGCGATTAACGCAATGGCGCCAAACTTCAAGGCAATATTCCAATGGATCGACTTATAAAGAAGGGAGCTTTTTAACCCGCTATTAATTAGGTGGACGATAGCTGTGATGATAATTGCTTGTGGCAAGGGAAAGAAAATAGCCAATACTGCCATAAGAATTGTTCCCAGCCCAAATCCTGAATAAAAAGTAACTAAAGAGGAAAGTAAGGAACTGATAACAACAAGTACATACATAACTATCTCAATAGATCATGCAAATATTTTTATACTGTAAAAATCTTTGCAAGAAGCTAGGAAATTGCTAAATAGAAATTATATTCATTGTTTGAAGGAATTACTTTGAAAGAGGAAAAAAAACCTAAAAAATCATGTAACACTTTTCAGTGCAGCTGTGAAGAATGCCTTTGTGGTTCTCATAAAGGACATCATGAACATATGGTTCATGATTTTAAACAAAGGTTTTGGATTTCTCTTGTTCTCACCATTCCCATTTTAGCTCTCTCTCCGATGATCCAGTCCTTTTTAGGGGTAACAACTTTCCTGCATTTTTCAGGAGATGCGTATTTACTATTTGCTTTTTCTTCTATTGTTTTTTTTTATGGGGGATGGCCTTTTATCAAAGGGCTTTTTCAAGAATTAAAAGCAAAAGCTCCCGGGATGATGACTTTAATTGGAGTAGCCATTCTCGTAGCTTATCTCTACAGCTCTTTCATAGTTTTTGGACTAAAAGGAAAGCTCTTCTTTTGGGAGCTTGCCACATTAATCGATATTATGCTTTTAGGACATTGGATTGAGATGAAATCCATTATGGGTGCTGGAAAAGCTTTAGAAGAGCTTGCTAAATTAATGCCAGCAAGCGCTCATAAAATTATGCCAGATAAAAGTGTACAGGATGTACCTATAGCTGAGCTTCAGTTAGAGGATAAAGTTCTTATAAAACCTGGTGAGAAAATTCCGGCAGATGGTGAAATTATAGAAGGTGAGTCCAGCATTAATGAATCTATGCTTACAGGTGAGTCAAGGCCTATTAAAAAATCTGTAGGTGATAAAGCCATTGGGGGATCTATTAATGGAGAGGGATCGATTACCATACAAGTTAAAAAAATCGGCAAAGATTCTTACCTATCTCAAGTAATTGATCTTGTTAAAGAAGCGCAAAGCAGTAAATCCAAAGCTCAAGACCTTGCGAACAGAGCTGCATTATGGCTTACAATAGTAGCATTGTCCGGTGGAGTTTTAACCTTACTTGTTTGGATATTCTTTACCCAGCAGCCATTTTCCTTTGCTATGGAAAGAGCTGTCACTGTAATGGTCATTACTTGTCCTCATGCCCTTGGTCTTGCTGTTCCTTTAGTTGTTGCAGTGTCTACTGCAATAGCAGCTAAAAGAGGTTTGCTTATTCGCAACAGGTCATCTTTTGAAGAATCCAGAAAGATTACAGCCATTGTTTTTGATAAAACAGGGACCCTTACGGAAGGAAAGTTTGGTATTAGCGATACCATTGCTTTAGAAGGAAGTAAAGATGAGATTCTTAGCTTTGCAGCAGCTGTAGAGGCTCACTCTGAACATCCTATCGCTAAAGGAATTGTAGCATCTGTAGAAAAAATAGAAGAAGTACAAGACTTTAAAGCAATCCCAGGAAAAGGAGCCGAAGGTAAAGTACAAGGTAAAAACATTAAGGTAGTCAGTCCCGGATACTTAAAAGAGAAAAACATTTCTGTTAACGATGTAAGGATCGGTGAGTTCAATGCTCAAGGAAAAACGGTTGTTTTTGTCTTAATTGATGAAAAACTAAGGGGAGTTATAGCTCTTGCAGATGTGATTCGGCCGGAGTCAAAAAAAGCAGTTAAAGAGTTAAAAGAGATGGGGATTCGTTGCATGATGCTAACAGGTGATCATGAACAAGTAGCTAAATGGGTCTCTTCTGAAATAGGGTTAGATGAATATTTTGCACAAGTTCTTCCTCACGAGAAAAAAAACAAGATTGAAGAAATTCAAAAAAGAGGGTTGTTTGTTGCTATGACGGGAGATGGCGTAAATGATGCTCCTGCTTTAGCTCAGGCAAATGTAGGTATTGCTATTGGAGCAGGGACTGATGTTGCTGTAGAGACAGCAGATATTATTCTTGTGAAAAGCAACCCGCTTGATGTCTTGGCCATCATGGGACTTGCTCGCGCTACCTATAAAAAAATGATACAGAACCTTATCTGGGCTACTGGGTATAATGCTTTTGCCATACCCATTGCTGCTGGAGTTTTGTATGAAGCAGGGGTTGTCTTAAGTCCGGCAGTTGCCGCTATTTTTATGTCTTTAAGTACTGTGATCTGTGCTATAAACGCTAAATTATTACACTTTAAAAAATAAGAGCATTCAGCATCAAAAGCTATTGCCTGATGCTGAATGTTTGTCAATAATGCTATTGAATAATGCAGGTTTTTTTTTCTTTCTCGCCTTCTCGCACCACAATAGTTTGATTATCTCTGCTATAGAAAAAAATATATGGAGTATCATCTTTTGGATGAACGCCCCTTGCCTGGCATGCTTCTTGTATTTTTTTTACAGTTTGATTAAATATTGGGAGATAAATATTAAGCGCATCGTTCATCTCAGGATCAATGTTGGGGCTTAGAAATTTTTTTTCCAATAACAG
>PFAC01000056.1 GCA_002773835.1 Chlamydiae bacterium CG10_big_fil_rev_8_21_14_0_10_35_9
CTCACTTCCTCCCCTTCCTATGAGCTCTATTTTATCTTATTTGCTCTTTGGTTCTGATATTTCCGAAATAACCGCTCTTCAAGCAGTCTCTTTAGCAGCAACCGCCGCAAGTTTGTCAGGAGGAGGTCCAGATATTCTAGAAATTACCAGAAGAAGACTTGGATTTGACCGACTTGCTATTGTTTCAGCTCCCACAAGTGAAGGAGCTGAAGACTTTGCCGTACAAGTGGGCAAGTATGTCGCTAAAGGTGTTTTGGTAACTTTCAGTCAGGGAATAGAACAGGGCAGCAGCAATGTAAGCGTAGAAGTAGACCTGTCACATGGATTTTTATTTGAAGCGCAAACAATCCAGCAGCAAGAACAAGGAAGATTTTCTTTAAAATGGAACCGAAATTTTTAATAGCTATAGTCTTTTAACTTATTATTCGATAGACTTTATGTTCCCAATGACAAAAGGAACATTTTATGTCAGCAAAAAACAATATCGATTCTTTTAGCAATATTTTATCTACTTCTAACAGTCCCGTTGAGAAAAGTGAAGAAGAACTATCTCCTTCTCAGAAATTGCACCAGTTAATTAATCGTAATGATAAAGATATAAATCCTAGTCAAAATTTACCTAAAAATCCTTGGGACATCAGCTCATCCAATAAAGATTTACAAGAAACAGACGAGGATTGCCCTGACTCCTTATTTTTAACAGAACGTGAAATCAATTATCTTATAGATTTAATCGATAACAGCGACAGCTCAATTTCTTTAGAAGATCTTTTGCAAGCCAAGGCTGATTTGATTCCCCAAGAATATGAAAAGTTAAGCTCACTGGCAAAAGAGTTAAAATTGAACCCTGAAAGTGAACTTATTCATAATTTTCTAGAGCAGATACAAAGGCAAATTGATGACGCTAAAAGATGTCGATCGATTGCGGAAAATCAAAAACCTATTAAAGATTACAACCTTAATAAAGTAGTAATTGATATTTTCTTAGATAAAGAAAGAGCTTTAGACAATGCTATTAGAAATAAAGGTAATGACATTTCCTACAATACCAAAACAAACAATATCGCTAGAAAATTATATAATCGACTAATAGAAGCTAAATCTTCGAACCAGTCAAACAAGAATTTGATCAGTGAACTTGATGAAGCAACCTCACAAGAGATACGAGGTTTGCTTAATGATTTGGGTAAAAGAAAAATCAAGAATTGCCATTCTTCTCCTCAAATGGGATCTGACAGCGCCATCGAGCTTCCAGACACAGATGATATAAATGTACTTTTAGACCGTGTATCTTCGTGCATGGATGAACTTAGAACTTCTAACCAGCTTTATTTTACTTCACTTCAAACGGAATTTACAGATAAAATGGCTTGCTTTGAAACTGTAAAGCAAACATTGAATCGATATAGCGATGCTATAAGAAGAATGGTGCAAAACCAAAGGACATGAATACTAAGCTAGAAGAAAACCACACCTTTTCCAAAGGTATGCAAGCACTTGAGAGTAATGACCTATTACAGGCCATCGATATTTTTCGCTCTTTAGTTATTCAACATCCCGACGAAAAAGACTATTGGTATTGCCTAGCCTCCTGTTTACAAAAAACCAGTCAGTATGAACTTGCTTTAAAAGCTTGGGCTATGACGGAACTGTTAAATGAGAGTGATCCCTTTCCTTCTTATTTTGCTGCTATCTGTTATTATCACCTTAAAAATCCTCAAGAAGGATTAAAAGCCATCCGTTTTGCTAAGAAGAAAATCTCTGAGCAAAACCATGTTCTTTTAGAAGAAATGAAATCCCTAGAATCCAAGTTGGAAACATTATGAATAAAATTAATGAAGTATCTTTTAAACATAATAACGATTACCGCCCTCAAAATACACATAAGAAAAAAACGCCTCAAGGGCTTGCGGCTATTCCCGATACCACTTCCAGCGCCACAAATGTGGTTTTTATGTTACTTGGAGAAAATCTTAAAAATGAGAAAGTCTCACAAGAAATTACTAAACTGCATGGAGCAAGAACAGTTCAACAACAAAAAGAAATTAGCAAGACAAAGCAAGAGCGCTTAGAAATACTTCGAGATAAGGCCTTAAAACTACAGTCTGCTGAAAACTGGGGCATGTTATCTGACGTCGCCTACAATTTTTCTATAGCCTATGAAATATTACTCGGAATTGGCGACTTAACAACTGGAGGAACTGTAACTGGATCCTTATTACTTGCTTCAGCAGGTCTGGGCGCTAGTAATTCTTTAATCAATTCCCTAGGAGGCTGGGATCAGCTGGCTGGTCTTTTAACCTCAGATGAAAAAACTAAGCAACAGCTAGCTTCTTATTTCAATGATGCTGTTTTTTATCTTACAACTGGTGCATCCCTTGCCACCTTAGGTTATAGCTATACAACTGGTGCCCTTCAACAAATTTCAAATAGAGCAAATGAACTTATCTCAGGTGCATTAGCTCTTTCATCAGGTACTGCTAACGTGATGGCCTCTAGCAATAGGTATCAGGTAGCTAAAATGGATGCTGCTTGTGAAGATTTAAAAAAATTAGAAATCACTACTAAGGCTAGTACAAATTTTCTATCACAAAAAATAGAAGAAACAGCTGATGATCGAAAAGCTATTCAAGAAAAGCTACGAGCTATTTTAATTTTACAAAACTCGAGAATTTAAGAGGTTAGTATGAACGTAAATAATATTACAACGGCCTATAATAGCCACCCAATTGATAATAAACCTTTACAAGAGCCAAGACCCTTTGGTCTTGAAAACATGAGAGAGCTTTCTGAGGCTGAACAACAACGGCTAGATATTGCCGAAAGTTTACTTCAAGAAATTAGCATTGACTCTAATCATCCATTAGAAAACATTAATCTAACACGACTTTTGGTTATTCTTGAATCCATGTTAACTGGCTTAAACAACCGACTATCTGCCAGTGAAATGCATGAGAGAAGCAAGCTGATAGATTTAATTAAATCTCAAATTGACAGCTCTAAAAACTCTTTGGACAAGAAGTCTTATGTTGCCATCGCACAAGGTTTAGGAGTATTTATAGGTGCTCTTGCTGGCTCTATTCCTCAGCTTCAGCAAAGCCAGGTTTTCTCTCGCACTATTACTGAACTTTCTTCTATTAGTGGAAAATTTGGAGAGACTCACTATGACGCTCAAACAACAAAACTTAATCAACTGTTACAACTTCTTCAAAGAGAATTAGATCAAGTTGATCAAAGAAGAGGCCAAAGGCATTCTTCTGAAAACAACTCCAGACAAGCTTTGCAAGCTGGCCTTTCCGTGGAAAGAGACGGATATAGGGTGTAACTTCTATGCCTGCTTTTTGCAGGCATTTCTTTGACCTAAAAAAACATTCTTCTTTACAATCGCAAAAAAGGGAGGATTCACTTAGGTGGGCACACTTACTCAAATTGCTTTTCGTTTGTTTGGCTCTGTTGGAGAATATGTCCAATTAATTTCTGAAACTTTTACTTCCGTATTTAAAAAACCTCCTAGCTGGTCTTTAATTCGAGAGCAGCTTTATTCTATTGGTGTGCTTTCTTTAGGAGTGGTAGCAATTACTGGTTTCACCACTGGGTTTGTCTTGGCAGCTCAATCTTTTTACCAGCTCCAGGAAAAAGGACTGGCAGCTGTTACTGGTATTTTAGTAGCCAAGGCTATGATTACAGAATTGGGCCCTGTCCTTACAGCCCTTATGGTTACGGGAAGAGTTGGCTCTGCCATGTGCGCAGAACTTGGCACCATGAAAGTCACAGAACAAATCGATGCCTTAAGGTCCATGTCAGTTAACCCTAACAGCTATTTAGTAGCACCTAGGTTCCTGGCCGGAACTGTCATGATGCCCTTACTTACTATTTTTAGTATGATTATGGGGATTTTTGGAGGATATTTGATATCTGTGCATTATTTTGGGATGAGCCCGAACAGCTATTTTGATCCTATGCCTATCCATATCACTTTATTTGATTTATTTACCGGGGTGTTTAAATCATTTATTTTTGGAATAATTCTAGTCACTATATGTTGTTATAAAGGGATGAAAACATCGGGAGGTGCTGCTGGTGTGGGTAAAGCTACAACTAATAGTGTCGTCATAAGCTATGTACTAATATTAATATGGGACTTTTTGCTGACAATAGCATTAAACACCATTCACCAAGAGCTGACAATCCGAGGATAAAATGATAGAAGTTGTTGACCTTTGGAAATCTTATAATGGCAACCAAGTGCTAAAGGGGCTCAATTTAACTGTAAATACCGGGGAAACTGTCGTTATTTTAGGTAGATCAGGTGTGGGAAAAAGCGTACTGCTAAAGCAATTAATTGGAATAGAAAAGCCCGATCAAGGATATGTGGCCATCGATGGAGTCAATATTTCTGAGTTAAAGAAAAGAGAGTTATTTAAAGCTGTTAAGAATACAGGCATGTTATTTCAAGGGGCTGCCCTTTTTGATTCTATGAACATTGAAGATAATACTGCTTTTTACCTTAGACAGCATGGCCGACCTGAAACAGGAGAAGCGTACTCAGAAGAAGAGATACAGGAAATGGTTCGAACCTCTCTTGCAAAAGTTGGACTAG
>PFAC01000035.1 GCA_002773835.1 Chlamydiae bacterium CG10_big_fil_rev_8_21_14_0_10_35_9
CTGCCATAATGTTTCTCCTATTTATGTGAAAAATGGGAACGCACAATACAACAAAATTAAAAAAAAGTTATTATTTTATTTTGTGATTTTCGAAAAATTTACTCTCTAACATCTAAAAGTAAAATGCAGCTAGCTCATGTAAGTAAGTTGCTTTATAATTTTAAATAAAATATATTTTTTAACTTTTAAAATAAAACAATTTTTATGAATAAAAATTTTATTTTATTTATTTCTATTTTTATATTTAATTATTGTTATTCTTGCGAAGTGGAGACGCATCGAGATTGGCTGTGCAAAGTGCTGGAATTAATACAGGAAAGATTCTCTTTTTCGACTTTAGATCGAGAAGATATTAAAAATAATAAAGTTATTTTTGCAGAAGTTGATACAATTATTGAAGATGCGCTTGCAACATATCCTGATGATCTTTCCATAATTCTTCCTTGTATTCGTATTCTATATATTCAGGGAAATCACTATCTCTATAGGGATTTGCCAATATTGGCGCAAAAAAAATTGCGTATTGCTAAGGAACTTTGTGAAAAAGAGTTATCTTCTTCTTCACAATCAGTAGAAGAAATTTGCCAAAAACTCGTTGCAATAGACGGACGCCTTCCTTCTTTTTATGCTATGGTTTTGCGATTGCTAGGGAAAGCTTATATTTTATCGATAGATCCTTATGGTCAACTGCAAAAAGAAGAGGGAGAAGTTTCATTAGCCGAAGCGGTGAAAATAAGAGAGTACATAGATAGTCAGCGGCATGATAAACGCTTTCAAGATACGATCGATAATGATAATAGGGTGAATAATACCCATATTTTTAAAGTGGATCTAGCTGCTTATGTTTATCTTAATAAGGATTTAGATGAAGCAGAAAAAGTTTTTTTAGAGCTAGTAAAAGTCGATAATCCCATAAATCAACTGAGATGTTTGAGAAGACTACTTGTAATTTATCAAAAAAAAGGGCGGCAAGAAGCTAATCTTCTAGCAAGGCAGAATTACTATAAATGTGCTTTAGAGACAGTTGCCAAAATGGTCCCGATTATAGACCACAATCCTAATATTTATCGTATTTCACACTTATTAACTACAATTGGGCAACTTTATTTTGATCCCCAGAACCCTTTTCGCGACCTCCAACTGAGTCGTCATTTTTTTGAACAAGCAAAACAAACGTGTCCTGATGAATTACAATCTATTTCTATTTTATTACACCAGGGGCTTTCGGGTGTCTATCAAGAGATTGCTTTATTAGAAGATAAGCTTTCTAAAAAGAAGAAGCAGGACTATTTGGAAACATCGAGTGCAATCTATTTACGGGAATTCAACAAAAAGTCAGAACGCCAGGTTATTGCTTATGAACAGTTAGGGGATATTTACCTTGAGCGGGGGGAATTTATTGTTGCCTCAACTCTCTATAGCAATGCTTTAAGCCTCCTTCGCAAAATAGCCGCATCGCTTGAAAGTCCCATATGGGTTCGCTTACAACAAAAAATGGAACAAGTAGAACGAGCTATTTGTCCTAATCAAGAGCAAAACCTATCTGCTTATATTCAACGCTTGTCAACCTATCGGAATCGATTAGAAACTATGCGAGAGCAAGCTAAAAATATGATTGGAAAAAAGCCTGTCAAAGAGGTTTTTGCCTATATCACAGAAGAGTATAAAAAATTACTTCAACTGATATTAAAAGATCTTATAGCTGATGGGACATTTCCTCCTTTTGCTTTAGTCTGCGGTGGATCTATGAGTTGGAGCGTCACAACACCTTACTCAGATGTTGAGTTGGCTTTTTTAATTGATGCTGAAAGGTCTAAAAATGAAATAGCTGCAATTAAGAACTTATCTACTTTATTAACCCTCCGCCTTAGTGCAATTGGGGAGACGCCGGCGAGTTACTTGAAGCTTGAATCGCTTTCCTGGTTAGGTCCTGGTGATGGCCCTTCTCCTAGAGGAATTATGCTAGATCCCTTTCAGCTGGCCACTTTTGAGAAATATTTCATTGGAACACCCGAAGAGTTTGCCTTTCTTCAAAAAGATACCTCAGCTAAGTTGACACATGTTGGATTTTCTTTTATTCATCCTTCGCTTATTTTAGGAGATCCTTCTCTTCTATCTCGGTATAAAAAGCAATTAAAAAGGACCTTCAGCCTTCAAGATAGAGAAGACTTTTCTAGAGATTGGTTTAAGCGAGATCTCACCCGTTTTGCAATAAAACGCTATCATGATGCTTCAGGGGAAATGTGCAGTGTAAAACATGATTTATATAGATCTCTTGATGTAGTCCTTTATAACTTAGCTTTTCGATTTTGTCTTCTTGAGGCAAAAACTCCCTGGGAGCTTTTTGAAATGTTAGAAGCGAAGGGCTACATTAGTCGTGTTATGGCAAATGAAGGGCTCAAAGTTCTCAATATAATCGGTCGATTGAGGATCCAAACCTATCTTGAAGCTCAGCAGCAAAGGGAATGGATCGATCCTACTATGACAGAAATTGAAACTGCCCGTAATTTTTTAAAATCTTTTCATGAATATGTAAAAATTACTTTTCCAGATGTAAATACGGAAGACAAATCATCTTTAGACAATATCGACTCTGCCAGGCAGCAACTTGTTTCTAACAAAGCATTTTATGGTTTTACTCATCCTATAGTAGCTCAAAATCACGCTTGTTTAGGATGTCTGTTTATTAAGATAGGGCATTATCATGAAGCTATTCATGAGCTCAAAGAAGCAATTCGGATCGATAGCATCATGTATGGAACGCATCACTCTCGGCTTATTAATTACTATAAACAACTTGACTTTTGTAAAGAAAAAATCGACTCACAAGACTCATTGCCAGAGTTTCCCTGTTATAGTCAATGCAAAGAAGCGCAGTTAGCTATTCTTCATCCTCTTCACAAAGTTCGTGATTTAAAGCAGCAAGCTAAGGTGTCTTTAAAACAAGGTGATGTTTCACGAGCTAATGCTTTATTGGATTTATCACAAATTGTCTTCGCTGGTTATTGTCAAGATCGTAAGCAGGAAAGCCCCTCAAAATAGAGGGGCTTTTGCTGTTATTCATTAGAAGCAAGTAGCTTTTTAAATGCTTTAACAAACTCTAGAAGATTAGTTGTCCATACTTCTATTGTATCTCCCGATGAGTAGTGGTGATATTTAATCATGGAAACGCCTTCTTTTTCAAATTGCGCAACAATCCATTTCATTTTTTTATCGTCTTTAAAAGAAGTTTGAAATCGCACTGTCAGCTCATCTGAGCAAGTAATTGCCCGAATATCTGATTTTTTTATGCCAAAAGCTTTTGCGATGTTCTCTCTGGTAAGAGTAAAGGAAAGGTGCTTTGTTCTTTCTTCCCAACGACTAGCCATGCCAATTCTCCAACCAGTGTCCATGCAGGGATATAATTTAAGAGAATGTTTTTTAGGAAGAATGATCGATTCAGAAACCAGTACTTCCCTATCAGATACTATTTTGCTAAGAAGGTACGAGTAGGGTTTTTCTCCGTAGGATAAATCCTGTTCAGATTGGTTTTGAAGACAACGAACAAAGTTTTCAACATCTTCTTTTTCTATAAATAAATGAAGCCTATTACCTCGACTATACCTACAGTCAATATTTTTTTTCCTAAGTAGGGTACAAATAGATTTTAAGTCATCTCGATTCAAAGAATACTTTAAAGTAATTTTTAATACGGGATAATTTACAAATTCATGATCTACAAGAGCATCTCGATAGAATAATTGAACTTTGCGTACGTCAAATGTTTCTAAGGCAAGAGCCTTTGCAACTTGTTCTGTAGTAATTACAAAAGGAAAGCGTATTTTGCTTGAGGAATTTGTAGCTGCTTTTAGATGTTTATTAACATCTCGTGGCTGACTTACTTTTTTTGTTGGGGATGACTCAGAAGATTGTTGAGAAGAGTAATACAACTGAGAAAATGTTATCCCTACAAAAGTTCCAGCAAAAAAACTTGATGCTGTAGCTTTACGTAGGTCAACTTTAGTATAGGAATGGGCTGAAGTAGAAAACTTAGCCGAAGATAGGTAAGGAGACTTTATATGCTGAGCCCCAATCCTAGTTAAGACCGGCGAAGAAAAATAACGAGGGTTTGTGGCTCTTGTGAGGGGAGATGCTGTATATGAAAAAGCAGCTCTTGTAGCTCGTAAAAAAATACTCATATTTTCTCCTTGGTTAGATTTGAAAAAATTTGACCAAAAACTATCTCATAACTAACTCTTTTTAGTATATTCTAAAAACAGTAAAGATACTCTTATGATGCAGCAAAAAAACTTTAGCCACACTGCTTTAAATCTTGCAGGTGCTAAGAAGCTTGTTTATACAGCAATGTCCAAGCATTTGTTCTATTATCGAATGCATATTTCTAAATTTGTATTAGAGCAAAATAAAGTACCTCTGAATCCTTTTATGATCTTTGATTACTTTCTTTTAGATACCATCGAAAGGGATTCGGTACGAGATGCAAATAACTCTATAGTGTTAAGGTCTGATGAAATATGGGTTTTTGGTCCTATTTCTAATGGTGTCCTTTCTGAAATTCTTATAGCTCAAAAAGCAGGCAAACCTATTCGATATTTTCAAATTGAAAAACCCCACAATATTATTCAGGCTGATATGGCAAATATTGAGATGGAAAAAGATGTGGAAGAATATAGACACCTGATTTTTTCAGAAAAAACACTTCAAAATTAGCCGTTTTTTATAGCATGAAATAAAATATTTTCTTTATAAAGGCTGCTTTTCATTTTTAATAGGGAGCTTGTATGAAAACGCTTTTTTTCTTGTTAACTTTTATTAGTCCTTTTTTCCTATGTTCTGAAGAAGTCCATATAGCTTGTTCATCTCCAATAGAGATAACAAGGCAAGATGTTATAAGTGTTTATGAAGACTTTTCTTATGTGGAACAGTTATTAGTAGGATTAGCTATTCAAAAGGGGGATGAAAAGTGGGAAGCAAAAATCAAATCTTCTTTAGATGAGCTTTCAACAATAGAAAAAAGTGAAAATCCCGATGTGGATCTTTGGTTTGAAAAAAATTATGCTTTTCATCTAGCAATTGTTGAAGGTTGCAACTCTTCAAGTTTAATAGAGCTTAGAAATGAACTTTACCTGAAGCTAAAACAATTTACGGCAGAATGTAAAAGTTTTTCAGAAATGCAGTTTAAAACAGCAAAAGATCCACTTATTTTCAATAATGAAGAGCATGTAGCAATATCTAAAGCAATTTTTGTGAGAGATGAAATAAAAGCAAAAGAACTAGTTCATGCTCATATTTTAGGGCATTGTGATGAAATGCTAGAACTATTACATCTTTGATTACTTTTTTTTCAGCAATGCATGAAGCCACATCTGATTTTGTTCTGAAAAGGACATAAAGATTATTAAAATCCGTTAGAACTCACCGTTGTATAATAAAATTATCGATAGGAAGCTAAAAATTTTATATAACATGTATCTTTTTACTTAATTTTTTTTAAAATAATCCTTTTTTTAAAGCTTCCATTGATAAACTCTTTCTTTTTTCTCATTGTTTCTAATCCCTCTTTTGATATGTCAAATTCATTAGCTAAGGCATAGATAACTTCTAAAATGTCGACGAGCTCAAGAGGATCATCAGATGAGATGAATTCATCAACCTCTTCCTGCAACTTCTTTTTAAGCTCGTTGCGATACTCTTCATTTGAAGCAATGTGAAACTCAAAATCATTCATTATTTTTTTTCTTTGGATAATTCCTGGAATATTATCCCGAACAAGTTTTCGCAAATTGCCCTCCAAAAATAGTAGATTTTGCTGAAAATACAGGACAATCACTTTTTTCTCATTAAGAATGAAAAAAATCACAAAATATAATGTAGATATAAGAGAGCTTGTTCTACAGGATTTCTTGGGTTATCACTGTTACAAGAAAATTACTTTCTTTTTTTACGAGAAAAGCTGAAGGCTAAAAAACCTACACCTACAATAAAAATGACAATGCCACCGATGTGTAGCCAATTTGCAAGGGCTTCATATTCATCAGCTTGTTGCCTGCCTTCATCGATCTTTTTTTGAGCTGAATCAGCTAGCATACCACCCACATCTTTTGTAAAAGGACTTAGCTGAGAAAAACCACGACCTTTATCGACACTTTTTTGAGCACTAGAAATTTGTTGGCGACCTTTAGCAACTTCACCTGATATGTAGCTTCCAAAGATATAAAGGACAACGCCTAGAATTAGAAAAATTATGCCTAACGTTCTTTTAGTTTTCATGATAGCTCTTCCTCGTGGGTTTATATTTTTTATATTTCTTGATTAGAAAAAAATGTAAAGACATTTTTTTCATTAGAGACCATTTTTTTGAAAAAAAAGCTTTTTCATTTTTTTAACCCCAATTTTTACTGTTAGTTCACGAAAGGTTACAAAAATGAATAGAAGCATGAGATAATAGATTTGTATCGCAATAAAAAAGTTCCAATTTATTGTTTGAAGATATTTTTCATATTCTAGGTCTAAAGGATCATTGCCCTTCAAAAGGAAAGGGATAAACCGGATTGTCAGTCTGACTAACATAAGAGAGATGAGATAAATAAAAGTTTTCCAGGCAATTCCATAGACAAGAGGATGTTTTTTAAAAAACTCAATAAAAAAGAAGTGGTCTATAACCAACATGATTTTTGCGATTAAAGCTGCTGCGATAGCAATTTCTATAAAGCTAAATGGGGTAATTCCGGCTCGTTTATATAGATGGACTTCCGCAGAGTTTATCAGTAGAAAGAAAACAAGAAAAAAAAGAAATACTGGTACAAATCGAAGTAGCTCTTTTTTAGCCCATAAAATAAAACGCATTTTTATCTCTTAGGTTCTTTTCAGTATTTAAAAAAAATTAAATGGAATTACAAGACTCTTTTTTCAGCTTGCATAAATTCGTATAATTTATATAACGAAAGTTACATGGAAAAACTAGGAAGGCTTGGGTAAAGTTTTCTGCAACTAAGGCAAGATAAATGATACATCACATTCGAAAATTCAGTTTTTTTGCATTTTTATTTTTTCTGATATTAGGAAGTACTGCAATAGCAGAGGATAATAAGCAAAAAAAGAATGGTGACAAACCTATCGGAATCTATTTTGGTGGTTTTGGCGGATGGGGATATTTTACTGCCGACGTCGCACAAAAAGGAACGGCATTTATCCCAGCTAGCTCAGGAGGGGACTTAAGTGTAAATGCTACAGGTAAATCAAAAAACAATGAATTTGGCTTTGGTGGCTTGCATATTGGTTATGAATGGCTGAGCAACAAGGATAAAAGCTGGAGTATTACTCCTGGGGTGGAGCTTGAAGGGTATTATTTTTCTAATACCTCGAGAGCAAACGTAGAGAATTCTTCAATTAGACTTGACTTCCATGAGTTTGCCGATTCTTTTCCTATGCGCATAGGTGTAGTGGTTGCTGATGGCCTACTAGCTTTTACTAATGACTATGTTGTGCCTTATATCGGCATTGGAATAGGAGCTGGAATAATCTCAATTCATGATGCTGACAGTGAGCAGACAGATCCTCCAGAGCCGGGTGTGAATCATTTTAACTCAGATCCTGATGCTTTTGACTGGTCTTTTGCTGTTCAAGCTAAAGGGGGCTTGCGTTACCAGCTCTTTAAATACATGAGACTTTTTGCCGAATATCGGTTTCTTTATACTTCACCTACAAACTATACATTCGGCTCAACACAATATCCTGATCATGTCCCAACAAGTAATTGGGAGGTTAGATTTAGCAAAATGTATACCAACCTATTCTCTGCAGGTATTGATTTTACTTTTTGAGGCGCTTTTTTGCTTTTTCATGCTTTGCTATAAGGTGTCTAGTAGACATTACCGCATCTGGGCTTAGACTAATACTATTAATGCCGCAATCTACAAGAAACTTTGCAAATTCTGGATAGGTCGAAGGTGCGTCTCCACATATCCCAATTTTACATTTCCGTTTGCGTGCAGTTGTAATTACCAGTTGGATCATTCGTTTTACTGCATCGTTTCGCTCATCAAAAATGTCAGCTACTAAAGAGCTGTCTCGATCTACTCCTAAAACCATTTGTGTAAGATCATTGCTTCCAATACTAAAGCCATCGAATAAGTCACTAAATTGATCAGCCAAAATAACATTACTAGGAATCTCACACATCATATAGACTTGCAGGTGGTTTTTCCCTCGTTCAAGACCATTTTTTTTCATGACGTGAAGAACTTCTTTTCCCTCTTCAACTGTCCTGCAAACAGGTATCATTACTTTAATATTAGTTAAGCCAAATACTTCTCGTGCTTTTTTTATGGCCTTGCATTCCAGGGAAAAACCTTCTTTATAACCATCACTATAATAGCGAGAGGCACCACGCCATCCGAGCATAGGATTTTCTTCTTTCGGCTCAAAGTATTTTCCTCCAATAAGATTTGCATATTCATTCGTTTTAAAGTCACTACACCGCAAAATTACATCTTTAGGGTAAAAGGCGGCAGCAATAATAGAAATTCCCGTGGCAAGTTTGTCGACAAAAAATTGCTTTTTATCTTTATATCCCAAGGTAATTTTCTCAATTTGTTTTCGGATTTGCTGATCTTTAATTTTAGCAAATTGAATGAGAGCCATAGGATGGATGCGGATAGATTGGCTAATAATAAACTCCTCACGGGCCAGACCTACTCCATCATTGGGCAAAAAGCTTAAGGAAAAGGCTTCGTCAGGATATCCGATGTTAATCATGATTTGCGTCTTTGGTTTGGAAATATTGCGAATATCTATTTTTTTGACATCAAACTTCATGAACTTATCGTAGACAATTCCTTGTTCTCCTTGGGAACAATCGGCAGTAATCGGCCTTCCAGTTGTTAGGATTTTTGTAGCCTCCTCTGTGCCTACAATACAAGGAAGTCCAAGTTCTCGGCTGACAATTGCAGCGTGAGAAGTTCTCCCTCCACGATTAGTTACAATAGCAGAAGCAGTGCGCATAATAGGCACCCAATCAGGATCTGTCATATCAGTAATAAGTATTTCCCCAGGTTTAAAGGTATGAGCATCTTGGACATTAAGAATTACTCGAGCTTTTCCTTGTGCTATTTTTTTTCCAATACTTTTGCCTGTAACTAGGACCTTTCCTTTTTGCAGGCATTTATATTCTTCGATAATATTAGGGTTCTTTCTCGATTGCACGGTCTCAGGACGCGCCTGTATAATGTAAAGTTTGCCTGTTTTCCCATCTTTTGCCCATTCCAAGTCCATAGGCATCCATCGACCATTTTTTTTGCTATAATGTTCTTCAATGTCGATAGCCCATTTAGCAAGTGTAAGAATATCACCGTCACTAATGCAAAAAGCTCTCTGTTCTTTTAGAGAAGTTTTTATTGTCTTTGTAGGTACCTTCCCTCCTTTTTTCGCATAGACAATTTTTGTTTTTTTAGTGCCCAGTTGTTTACTTATTAGCGATTTATATCCTTTTTTTAGTGTGGGTTTAAACACATAAAATTCATCGGGGTTAACAGTTCCTTGGACAATGTTTTCTCCTAACCCATAACTCCCACTAATTAAGACGACATTGGGAAAGCCTGTTTCTGTATCAAGAGTAAAAATTACCCCTGAAGAGCTCAAGTCGGAACGGACCATTTTTTGAACTCCGATAGAAAGATAGGTCGTAAAATGACTTATTTTATGCTCGATGCGATAAGCAATTGCTCGGTCAGTATAAAGAGAAGCAAAGCATTTTTTGCAGGCATCAAGAAGGGCCTCTTCTCCTGAAATGTGTAGATATGTTTCCTGTTGTCCAGCAAAACTGGCAAAAGGCAAATCTTCGGCAGTTGCAGAGGAACGCACTGCGACATCAGCATTTTTTGTTTTATACTTTGCGGATAGCTTGCGATAGGCATGGCATATTGCATCTTGTAGATCTTGAGGGAATGCACACAGTGTAATATATTCTCTTGCCTTTTTCCCGACCCGTTCTAAGGCTTTTGTATCTGAGGGATCAAGTCCACTAAGTAAGTCTTTAAGGTTTTTTGAGATTCCACATTTTTTTAAGGCGTATTTATAAGCATGAGAAGTGATGGCAAATCCTGAAGGGACTGGGATCTTTTTTTTCTTTAAATGTTGCTGCATTTCTCCGAGAGAGGCATTTTTACCACCGACAATATCGATGTCTTTTGCCTCAATTTCATGAAACCAAAGGATAAAGGGCGTTGCCTCTTTTTTCTTCATACTGAGCTGTGGTTTTTATTTTGTTTTCCTACAGTCTCTATATGTATGGTGACTAATTTTGCTGTTTCATCTCGAAAAGTAGAAATTACTTGTATTGCTTGCAAGCTAGGTAGGGAATGATTAGCTAAAAGTGTATGCATGCTTTTTCAAATAACTAATTAACAAGATATTGTCAAACGATTGGATTCTTCATGAAAGTGACAAATCCAAACCTATAGACCTGCTTTGTTAGAATGACGTAAAAAAGTCATGAAAACAAAAAAAAGTTTCCTTTTTTTGAAAAAATTTTTAGAATCCCACGCCTAAAAAAAGGTGTGAAATGGCAGCTTCAATAAATTTAGACCAAGAATATCAAATCTTTTATGAGGCAATTAAAGGTGAGGAATGGGTTGATGTAGCTTTTGCTGAAAATAACGTTCCTGGTGCAACGAAAAAAATAATCACAATATTACATGCTTTTATCCCGATGGATAAAGATTGGTCGGACCAAAAAGTACAGTTTTTATATAGGTTTTTAGCTGATAAAGCATTGGAGATAAAGGGAACGGTTGATCTTGCAGAAAATGAAAGAAATGTAACCCCGTTGATGATGGCAGCCAATACATGCCAGAAAATTGCTGTTCAAATTCTACTGAGTCACAAGGCTGACCCTAATAAAAAAGATATATATAATGCAAACTCAATACATTACACATTATTTTCTAGAATAGACAATCCGCAATTAAAGAAAGAAATCATCCTAGACTTAATTCGTAATGGGGGTGATCAAGAAAGTTTGAAAGTTATTCCCGAACACTCTGAACTGACAGAAGGAAGAGATTCTTTAACAGAAGAACAACAAAAAATTGTTGATGAAGTATTAGCTGAGTTAAATTAATTATGGTTTCCATTGTACAACCAGGTCAGTATATTCCGGATGCTTTAAAATATGATCAAAGGACTTTTTGGCAAATGTCTGTTGATCGTGCTAAAACTGTTGCTAACGAAGTGATATTTTCACTTTCAAGAATTCCTAGCTATCTTTCAGATGTGCTTGGATATAATGGGAAGTATCACCAACTTTCCAAGAAGCATAGCTGGAGAGAAGAAAATAAGGGTTTATACCTTTTAATCCATGGGGTAAATGGTCATCCAGCGGCATGGGATAGGCACTTAAGTCATTTGCAAAAAGAGCACCCATCTGCGGAAGTCTTAGCTCCTTATGTGCCTTTTAAAGGGAATTGCTCTTTAGAAAAAGCTGCTACTCCTTTATTACATTTAGTGCAAGATTATGTGCAAACGTTCCCTGAAAACCCAGTCTGCCTAATTGGGGTATCAAATGGGGCTCGCATTGCAGCTTATATAGAAACAACGTTGTCTTCAGAAATAAATCTTAAAGTCTCGGCCATTGCTGGTCCTTTTTTTGGGGCTAAGCTAATCAACCTAGCAAAAACCTTAAGAGTAGCTTCTTTTTTCTTTACCCAAGAATTCATTGATGAAGTAGCGTTTGGATCGGCAATAGCAAGAGATCTTATAGAGAAAATGAGAGAATCTCCTGAAGGAAGGTATGAGTTTTTCGTGACTATGGATGATTCTCATGTTACTCCTTGGACTTCCGGAATACCAGATTTAAACAATGGGGAAAAGGTTCATATCTGCAGTGGGGTTGGACATAATAGTATTATTGACGCAGTTAGCTTCAAGCAAGTACAAAACTGTCTTGCCTGGATGAAGAAGAAAGATTAGAAAAAGCTCTAGATTATTTAAGATTACAGAGGCGCTTCGCCTCTGTAATGGCTTTCATTTTAAGCCGCTCTTTTTTTAGGTTTTTTTTCTGTGCTTAGCTTAATCTCTAATACGTCTCTATGAGGGCGATGTTCACACATTTTCATTAGTTCTTGTTCGTTAACTTTCCATTCCTTATGGAAGTTCTCTAAATCCTTTAAACTATCCCATGTTCCCATGCCTATGAAGTGACCATTGTCATCTTTATCCTGCCCAAATTCAATATCATGACAGCCGCATTTCTTTGCAGCCTTAAGTAGCTCATCTTCAATGAATTTTTCCCCTTTCTTCTCCATTCCTTTTTTAAAGTGGTAGTGATTCACAACTTTGTAGGTGGCCATATTCCCTCCTTCTTTGCCTTAATTATTAATTTAACTTTTTTATAATTTATTATTAAACATTAAATAATAATTGGTTTATTAATTACCTTAATTTTAGGTTTTTGCATTTTTTATCCATGCAAAAGCTCTCTTTACTTTTCAGAGAAGACTTTTCTTTTTAAAATTTTGCAGCTTTCTTGGTGAAGAGTGTTCTTAGATCCTCTATATGGGATCATAGGGATGTCTTCTCAACGAGATCCATAAATCAGGCTATAAAAAATACTATTCCAGATCTGGCGCAGATCTGTTCTAGGAGTTCCCCTTTACAGAGAAGCTTTCCAATTCAAAGAATGGTTTGATGTTGATCCTCTGACAGGCCTTCAAAAGGAGGAAGTTTATCAAGTTAAATACTTATTGAGATAGATTGTTGGACAAAGATAAAAGGGGTTAGTTTTTTAGATTCCTAAAATAACCCAAATCAGTAAACTCCAGCTCCTAATTTTTTTGTAAAATCACCGAGGCAGCTATGAGTTCAGTAACTTCTATTAACGAACAATCTCAAAATATCTTGAGTACGATAATATCTTTTTTACCTCCTGACCAACAGCTACAAATAATTAATAGCCGGCTTAGCAAAATTTGGAACCAAGCTTCTTTAAATTTGACGGTGCAATTTAATCTTATGCGATCTATTTTGAAGCTTCCCCCAAAAAAGATAAACGAACTTGTACAGAGACGTTTTGGACTTATAACTCACCTAGTTAATCAGACGTTTAATGAATGCTTGACCCCTTCTAAATTTAAGGGAGAGCTTCTATCTAAAGTAATCGAGTCGAGATTTGGAAAACACTCTGCAATAATGTATTTGCAAGGGCTTTCACCAGAACAACGTGAAATGATAGAAACTTTAAAACTTTCAGCTTATTTTGCTTTAGAAGATGAGGTTACAAAAATTATTGAGCTCTGTCCTAATTTAAAATCTTTAACTCTTAATGTCCCAAATATAACGGGTGAGTGCCTAGCTAAAATTTCTAAACAAAATCAATTAGAAAAGCTTTATTTAGGGAGTAGATGTGATAGACTTGTCGAACAATTCCTTGCAGTTTTTTTTCGGGAAGCTACTCACTTAAAAGAAGTTGATTTAAGTTATACAAACACCACAGGTGAGGGGTTGTCTCATATTGAGAAAAACCAGTTAAATAAAGCTCTTTTACGAGGTTGTAAAGCACTTAGTGATGATAATCTTGGAGTTTTTTTCTCGAAGGCGCTTGATCTAATTGAGGTTGATTTAGAGGGTACTGAAATAACAGGAAGTGCTTTTGATCAGGTTCCGATAGGAAGCCGTTTAGAAAAATTATCTTTGAAACTATGCGTGAATTTTAATGAAGATTTCTTACCGCATTTATTGAGATTAACTCATCTAAAAGTGATTGATTTAAGTTGTACGCCTATAACGGGAAAGTACCTTGATATTATTGCTTCAGAAAATAAAAACTTAGAAAAACTCTTCTTAAAAAAATGTGAACGTCTTGTGGAGGAGTTTCTTGTAAATCTCTTTTCGGAAGCAACTGACCTAGAAGAAGTTGATTTATCTAAAACAAATACAACAGGAGAGGGCCTTGCGAGGCTTCCGGAAAAAAACAAATTAAAAAAAGTTTTTTTATATTCTTGTGAGAATCTCAACAAAGAATTATTCAAAGATTTTTTCCGAAAAGCTATCCATCTTGAAGTAGTTGACTTATCCTCTACAAGGATAACGGGAGCATGCTTTACTCAAATTTCCGAACAGAATCAATTAAAAAGTCTTGAATTAAGCGGTTGTCTATATCTGGATGAAGGTCTACTTACAGAATTTTTCAGAACAAAAGCGACTCACTTACAAGTGGTTGCTTTATCCTATACAAGTATAACGGGAGAATGTCTTACTCAAATTTCCGAACAGAATCAATTAAAAAGTCTTGAATTAAAGGGTTGTCAACAACTGGATGAAGGTCTACTTACAGAATTCTTCAGAACAAAATCGACTTACTTACAAGATGTTGATTTATCCTATACAAACATAACGGGAGAATGTCTTACTCACAGTCCTGAGAAAAATCAATTAGTAAGGGTTTTCTTATTTGCATGTGAGCATTTTAATGTTGAAGATGCTTTTTTAGGCACAACTGTGAGAGACGCATTAGAATTCTATTAGATGAACAAAGAGGTCACTTGTCTACCTGCAGATTGAACAATCCCTGTTTCATATTCCCCAAGTGATACTATTCAAACTCTTAAAGAAAAGCTTTTTCGAGATGAGTCTATTTCACTAGCGCATCAAAAATATGTGGAAGAATATAAGGTAGGACAACTATAGAAAAAGGTAGAGCTAGCAATTTTCAAAAAAAAGCGTATGAGTCATTGTACTAGTGCAATAAATATAAAATAAAAGAGATAAGTGTATGTCAGCTGTACAAAACGTTATTAATGTCCTCTCAGCAGATCGAACAATCCCTGTTTCCTATTCCCAAGATGATACTATTCAAACTCTTAAAGAAAAGCTTTTTCGAGATGAGTCTATTCCAGTTGCGCATCAAAGATTTGTAGTAGAATATGGGATAGGACAACTATGGAAAAAAGTAGAGCCTGAAGATGGTGATTCTGTTAGCAAGTATCAAGATGCTAAGTGCATTCGAGTATACTGTAAAGTTGTTCAATCATAATGGAATAAAAATAAATGGGCTGCTTTTTAATGGGAGCTACAGGCAAGGGTATCACAAAACATCCAGAAGCCCTCTTAGGAAGTGTGAGTGATAACCCTTATGATGTCAGGACGTTTTTAAAAATTGTGCATGAGCCTAAACTGTTTACTCATATTGGAACAGAGCTGACATCAACCACGGAGCGTACTCTTGAGGAAAGAGGTTACTTCGCTAGATTAGGGGAAACTACTAGAGGGGTAAATGAAAAAGGGCTTTCATTTACCTCTGCCATTATTTTTGAAAAGGACACTTTGTCAAAACCTTCTAACTTCATGCCTTTTGCAGATGTTACAGAATTTATCATGAAAAATTGCAAATCAGTCGATGAAGCAATTCATGCATTTTCTTCCCAAAAAGCAATTTACCCAGCTTATTCGGTTTTATTAGCAGATTCTGAGGGAACCCTCGCGCATATTGAGGCAGGAAGCTATGGCACTTCTATTTATCGAAAATACTCAGCAGATCAGCCTGGAATTACCTTCGCCGTAAATTGTTACCTTTCTAAAGATTTTATCAAGTACAATGCTCCTACTGCTGTTATATCAAATATAAAAAGCAATAATAAAGACCGTTTTGAGCAAGGAGAAATCTTGGCGAAAAAGTTTAAAGGACTATTTAGTGTGGAAAGTCTTAAAGCGTGCTTATCGGACCATAGTAATAGTCAAAAAAATCCTTTAGAGAATCCTGTTTTAGATGGTTGGGGATATTCAATTTGCAACCATGGCACTAGACAGAAAGATACATATCCTCCTAATGGCCTTCCTTGGGGAACTGTCAGTTCTGAAATCCTGCAGCCGTCAAAAAAACTTTTTTGGTATGCGTATGGCTGGCCTTGCGGACAAAAACCGGAGTATGGTGATCAAATTTTTCAGGAAAATTTCTTGGGGCACGTTTATTCCATTTGGTTTTACTAAGGACAGTCACAATAAGGAAACGCAAGCTCTGACGACTACAAGCGGAGAAATAACACCAGAAGGAATGGCTCTCAAAGCATAAATGGAATCAAAAACCTACTTGCTTTTCCCACTGTGATATTGTCATAGATAGCATAGAGATGGGACCTGCCTTAGGAATAGCATTTTTTGCTAAAACGACATAAGGGGCGCATGTAAGGGCGCAGCCTACATATCCTTCAGGTATCCATTCCGCCTTATAACCCACAAAAATTTCTTTGTACTTCACATTAGAGTCATCTCCACAGCGTATAATGCTAACAGCGATCTTATGTAAAAGTGAGTCTAGGTATTTATCTCTAGCTTCTTGCGTGTGCTCAGGTATAAAAGCTCCCGCATCTTCAATAAAAAGGTTGGAATCCTTTTCGCGATCTTCTGCAATGGCTAGAGCTATAGCACTCCATACTAAAGTGGGGCCTTGCACTGTTTTAGATTTTACAGCGCAGTTTACATGTGCACCAGGAAGAAGAGGAAACCGTTTAGCTTGTTGCGTTCCAAAAAGACGCTTACCAGCGTCGAGCAATGGCTCAACTGAATAAACCGGGATGGATTTTCCGTCTTTTCGCGTTTGAGTAAAAAGTGGTTTGATTGAACTATCAGCTATTGATTCTGCTTTAGCAAGATGATATCCCCATACTGCACCATTTAACCCATTAAAAGAAGAAGCTGTAACCATATTAATTTGACCTATATAAGCCCCATTGGTTTCTGCGCGGTCATAAGAAACAATGCCTTCTAATACTTCATCCATATCAGCTTTTACTTTTCCAGTTTCAAGCTTTAAAACAGAAATATAACCAAGGCCATTAGCTCCTAAATTTCCATATCCATCTGCGTAATTATCAAAGGGACCAACGGATCCATTAACAACTTCTTCAAGCTTCATTTCACTCTCCGTGATTTGCGAGACTTATTTTTTATTCGAGAAAAAATAAAAGGAGGTATTGATAAAATCACAATGCCTAAAATTAAAAATGATTCATAAAAAAAATGCTTCCAGTTTCTACTTGTCTAGGAGGAACGAACCCCATAAATAAAGCAAATATAGAAGCTAATAAACCAAGTCCAGCTACAATCCACATACCTGCGTTCCCACCAAAAACTCGATAAGGTCGATGTTTGTTTGGCTGAGTATATCTTAGTCTTATCGCTGCGCTGAACATTAAAATATAGATCAGCGTTGTCAGTTGTGCGGTAAGGTCAGTTAAGATCCAGTAAAAAGCATTCACATTAGGCATAAGTAACAGTATTAAAATAAGCAAAGATGCGATACATGCTTGTGTCATTAAAATAGCTGTAGGCATTCCATTTTTGTTAGTGCGACTAAAGCTAGTGGGTAAATCTCCGTGTTGGGCTGTTGCCAGAAGGCCATGGCTTGGCCCAACAATCCAGGTGCTAATCATAGCAAGAGTACCTATGATAATAACGCTTCCAAAAACCTTAGTGGCCCAATTAAGTTGAAAAGGCAGTAAAAAAGCATCTACTGCCTGCATTAACCCTGCTACTAAGCTTATTTTGTTTGAGGGGAGAACGACTGCAATAGCAAGTGTGCCAAAAATGAAAATAGTTAAAATAATGATTGTCGCATAAAGAATCGCTTTGGGGTATTCCTTATCTGGATTTTTTACTTCGGAAGCATGAAAAGCAGCTACTTCCATGCCAGCAAGCCCAAGTAATACGGCTGTAAAAAAAACTAGATTATCAAGTTCCAAGCTAGGGATGATGCTGTCTATGGAAAAGCTAATTTGAGAGGGGTGGCCAGCAGCTAGCCATATAATGGCTAATAGTATCAAAAACAAACCAGGAATAATAGTCCCGCCAATTACGCCAATACTACTGATTAAACTGGAGGTCTTCATGCCCAATAAGTTGAGGAAGGTTGCTCCCCAAAATACTACTAGCATGACAGTAATCATAAAAAGGCGGCTGTTAATTAAGTCAGGATTGATAATATAGGCAAAAGTGGCTGCTATAAAAGAGAGGGCAGTCGGGTTCCAAACACTGTTCATTACCCATTCCAGCCAAGTTGCTAAAAAGCCGTATTTATGTCCAAAAGCTTCACTTATCCAAACATAAAGCCCTCCCGCTTTGGGCCATGTGGTGGCAAGTTCAGCTGCTACAAGCGCTGTAGGAATGAGAAAGCTAACACCCGCTATTGTATAGAAAAAAATGGATCCCAATCCATAATTAGCAGTCAGTGGCAAATTACGAAGGCTAACAATCGCTGAAACGGCAATCATAGCTAGAGTAAAAGATGATAAAACTTTATGGGATCCTTTTTTCATTAAAAAAATAAATAGCATTTAAATTTTTATTTAACTGTTTTAAGAGCTTTTTTTCAACTAAGTACATTTGCAAATGGTAATTCAAATTAAAAAAAATTTATTTTTTGTTTGTATTTGTTTCCTTTTATATTTTTTGATATGATATAGCTCATAAATTAAGAGATATAGGATAAGATGTTTCCAGCTCTACCTTTCTTATTAAATACCTTTGGTACCATAACAACCGGCTCTCGCCGGTAATTTCTTTTGACCCACAGACTCGCTTATTCATTTTTTTAAATTACAAAAGGACAAAAAAAGGAGATTAGTTATGTTCCGTAAAATGCCATTTATTTTATTGGCAGTGATTGCTTTATCGTTCCTGGCAAATTTTATATTTAGCATGCCGGTTAAGTCATTTTTTTATTCAGTAAGTTTGTTGATTAAAGAAATGATTATTTTTACTCTGCCTGCTTTAATATTTGGACTATTGCTTAAAACCTCAGTGCAGCTTGCTAAGCAGGCTTCTAAAACAGTGATATTTCTTTTAGTTGCTGTTTGCTTATCCAATTTTATTTCTACGTTGCTTAGTTATTCAGTAGGACACTTTACTTATGGCCTAGACCTTTCCATGTCGCTTCCGTCTGAGTCAGAGTCTTTAGCTCCTATGTACACAATAGCGCTACCAAAAATCATTAGTAATGCTAAGGCGATGTTCTTAGGGCTATTATCAGGAATAGCTTTAAGTTGGATAAGACCTGCTTACTCTGAAAAAGTAGCTAAGTGGCTAGAGAAAAGCATTTCTATTTTTTTAAAAGCCCTTTTGAGTATGATTCCCTTATTTATTTTCGGGTTCATGCTTAAGATGAACCATGACAAAACTATGGTTCATATTCTACAGAATTATGTCCTTATATTTTTGCTAGTTGCAGGAGCTGTATTTACCTACATTTCTTTCATATATTTTGCAGCTAATCGATTCCTTTTGAATCCTTTTTTGAGAAGCGTTAAAAATATGCTGCCTGCAGGATTAGTAGGTTTTGGTAGCATGTCAAGTGCTGCAGCTCTCCCTTTAAGTATTATTGGGGCAGAGAAAAATGCTAGAAACCCTGACCTTGCCCGTTCATTTGTCCCTGCAACTGTAAATATTCATTTGATAGGAGACTGTTTTGCAATTCCTATTTTTGCTTTTGCTGTTTTAAAGAATTTTGGCATGGTAGAGCCTTCTTTTTATAGCTATCTGACTTTTGCAGCTTACTTCGTTTTAGCTAAATTCTCTATTGCAGCGGTACCTGGAGGAGGGATTTTAGTAATGCTTCCTGTTTTAGAGAGCACTCTAGGCTTTAGCGCCCCTATGCTTTCTTTAATAACAGCCCTTTATATTCTATTTGATCCTGTAATTACTTCTGCCAATACCTTAGGAAATGGGGGATTTGTGATGGTTTTGGATCGATTATTTAGTCGAAAAAAGAAACCTGCTAAAATTTCTACTTAAAGAATTTTAAGAAAGGTAATGAGATTATATCTCAAGCCTAGTTGTCTGGTAATCGTCCTACAATAGGAGGTATTGCGCAGATAATCCATTGGATATTTTTAAATAGTTTGTGTAATTCTTCTCAGGGAATCGGCTGATTATAAAAAAAGGAAATAGTTTATGAACGTTTTAAAAGTCACAAATAATATCAAACAAGTTTCAGAAAAAATTGCAGTAGGTA